>DASUQN010000634.1:0-4672 GCA_036280515.1 Intrasporangium sp.
AGCCCTCCGGCCTCGAGCAGGTCGGCGTGACGACCGGTCTCGACGGTGCGTCCGTGGTCCAGCACGACGATGAGGTCGGCCTGGCGGATCGTCGAGAGTCGGTGTGCGATGACGACCGATGTCCGACCGGTGAGCGCGGCATCGAGGGCGCGCTGCACCGCCACCTCGGACTCGGAGTCCAGGTGCGCCGTCGCCTCGTCGAGAACGACGATGTCGGGCGCCTTGAGCAGCAGCCGGGCGATCGCCAGGCGTTGCTTCTCGCCGCCGCTGAGGCGGTGGCCGCGGTCTCCGACCACGGTGTCGAGGCCCTCGGGCAGGTCTTCCACGAGGTCACTGATCTGTGCCGCCTGCAGGGCCGCGGCCATCTCATCCTCAGTGGCGTCGGGGCGGGCGTAGAGCAGGTTGGCCCGGATCGTGTCATGGAAGAGGTGGGCCTCCTGCGTGACGACGCCGAGCCGGTCCCGCAGCGACGACAGGGCCACCTCGCGCAGGTCGAGTCCACCGATGCGAACGGCTCCTGACGTCGGGTCGTACAGGCGTGCCACGAGTGAGGTCATGGTCGTCTTGCCGGCACCCGAGGGCCCGACGAGGGCGACGAGCTGGCCCGGCTCGACGGTGACGCTCACGTCGTGCAGCACCTGTCCACCGGCGCGACGATCGCCACTCGCCGTCGCCTCGAGCGAGGCGAGCGACACCTCGTCAGCCGATGGGTAGCGGAAGGAGACCCGGTCGAGCTCGATGTCCAGGGGCCCGTCGGGCAAGGGGACGGCGCCCGGGCGCTCGTCGACGAGCGGCTTCAGGTCGAGCACCTCGAAGACGCGCTCGAACGAGATGAGCGCTGTCATGATGTCGACTCGAACGTTGGAGAGCGAGGTCAGGGGCCCGTACAGCCGGGCGAGCAGCGCGGCCAGGGCGAGGAGCGTCCCGACCGTGAGAGTGCCGTTGACGGCCATCACGCCGCCGAAGCCGTAGACCATGGCTGTCGCCATCGCCGCCACGAGGGTGAGCGCAGCCATGAAGACCGTGCGGTTGATGGCGATCTGGACGCCGACGTCCCGCACCCTTCCGGCGCGCTCGTCGTACTCCCTCTCCTCGCGCTTGGGGTCGCCGAAGAGCTTCACCAGGAGCGCGCCTGCGACGTTGAAGCGCTCCGTCATGCGCGTGCCCATGTCGGCGTTGAGCGACATCTGGCGGGAGGCGAGCTCAGCGAGGCGCCGCCCCATGAACTTGGCCGGGAAGAGGAACAGCGGAACGAGGAGCAGCGACCCGAGCGTGAGCTGCCACGACAGCGCGAGCATCGCACCGATGACGAGCACGACCGACACGATGTTGCTGACGACGTTGGACAGCACCGACGTGAAGGCCTGCTGGGCCCCGATGACGTCGTTGTTGAGCCGCGACACCAGCGAGCCCGTCTGGGCCCTGGTGAAGAACGCGATGGGCTGACGGAGCACGTGGGCGAAGACCTCGGTGCGAAGGTCCTTGATGAGACCCTCGCCGATGCGCGCTGAGAACCAGCGCTGGACGACGCTGAGAAGTGCGCCGAACAGCGCGATCGCCGCGACGATGAGGGACAGCCGGACCACGACGCCGGAGTTCTTGGGGATGACGCCGTCGTCAACGAGCGCCCTGAGCAGGAGCGGCACGGCGACCACGAGCACTGAGTCGACGATGACGATGCCCAGGAAGGCGATGATCCACGACCGGTACGGGGACGCGTAGGAGAACACGCGTCGGCGCGTCCCCGGGGCCAGCGTGCGTTGCGTCACGCTCCTGTCGCGCGACAGCGACCGCATCATCATCCACGGCTGCATCCCCAAGGCGGGCCCTCCTTCGTCCTCCGATCAAACCGCATGCCGGGGACAACGATTCCCGCGAACGTGTCTCTCAGGCCGCCAAGAGAACGGGACGTACCGCTCGAAGGACGCCCCATCCCGACACGGAGGCCGGCTGCACGAGCTCCACCCGCAGCACCCGCAAGCAATCGAGACATGACCACGCGTGCAGCGGGTCCGGCCAAGGGGTGAGGTCGTCACCCCCGCAGTACGGGCAGGTGAGGTGGTGAGTCGGCATGCGTTCCAGTGTCACCAGCAGGCATTGCAGATACAATAACCATCCATTATATGGATGATCACATGTTCTTATATCGCTTTCGCCACCGGGATGCCGACGTTGCAGCCTGACCCCCTCAGACGTCCTCAACGCTGTCGGGTAGCCCTTTCCTGACGGGCCTGTGGATATCCGCCGGGCCCATTTCCACGATGGTGGTTGGCTGGGATTGTCCGGAGATGGCGGCGAGTCGGTTCGCGATCTCGTCCGAGAGGTTAGGGGAGACCATGGAGGCGCAGCGGCTGATCGAGGCGGAGGGCCTCGTCGGTGCGCTCGAGTTCGCCGTCGGGATCGTGCAGAAACTGGCGTCCGGGTTCCCGACGTGGTCGTTGTCCGAGGCCGACGTGAGCGCGGGTGTGGCCGCGGCCCAACGTCTGGGTCAGCTGAGCCAGACGCTGACCGCGGTCCTGGCCAGGGAGGCCGACTCGCGGGCGCTGGGCGCCGAGGACGGCCTGTCCCGGGTGGACTGGCTCAAGGCGCAGGTGCCAGCGCTCGAGGGTGGTCAAGCGCCGTCGCTGGCGCTGCTGGGCGGGGCGATGAACGACCCGCGGTGGCAGGCGCTGAGTGACAAGGTGGCCCGCGGCACGGTGACAGTGGCCCAGGCCGCGGTGGTGCTGCGGCTGCACAAGGACGTGGCGCGCATCGCCGACCGAGAGCAGCTCGACGGGATCGTCGACACCATCGTGGAGAACATCGAGCACCTGAGCGTCAAGGAGCTGCACCGAGTCGCTGCGCATGCCCGCGCGGCGCTCAAGCCCCCGTGCGAGCTCGACCGGCAGGACGAGGGCCGACGTCTGGGGCGGGCGCTGAGCAGGACCGGGTCCAGCGCCGACTACACCGAGTACCGGCTCCGGCTCGACCCGGAGGGTGCCGCGGTGCTCGACGCCGCGATCGACCCACTGGCCCGGCCCCGCCCGGACCTGGGCTGGACCGGCGACACCAAGGACGACCCGCGCACCCCGGCCGCCCGCCGGGCCGACGCGCTGCTCGAGCTGATCGGCCGGGCCGTCGCCGCCCCGCAGGGCGTGACCCGCACCCCTCGCACCCGGCTGGTCGTCACGATGAGCCACCAGGCGCTGCTCGACCAGGTCCGCGGCGCCGGCCTGGCCGACAACGACGCGGTCCTCTCGCCCGGCACGGTCCGCCGCCTCGCCTGCGAGGCGCAGATCATCCCGACCGTCCTCGGCGGCCCGTCCCACGTGCTCGACCAGGGTTTCCACGAGCGGTACTTCACCGCGGCGCAGCGACTCGCCCTGGCCAGACGTGACCACGGCTGTTCCTTCCCCGGATGCACGATGCCGCCGCAATGGTGCGAGGCACACCACATCACGGAGTGGTCGCTGGGAGGGCCAACCGATATGACCAACGGCGCGCTGCTCTGCGGCAGGCACCACACCATCGTGCACAACCGCGCCATGAGGGCACACGTCGGCGACGACGGCGTCACCTGGCTGCTCAACGGGGTCCCGGTCTCGATCGGCCCGGGGATGCCGCGGATCGCAGCACGCCCGTCCACCGAGCCCCTGCCTGTAGGAGCCTGACGCCCCGCCCGATCCCTGCCGAGGCACAGCGCTCGGACTCCGGTGCAACCCCAGCCCCGCTGGGAGGGGGCTGGCGAGGGGAAGCGAGCCCAGCGGCATACGGCATCCATCTGGCTGTTCACGTGCGGCCGGGCTAGGCCAGCGCGATGAGGTCCTTGTAGTCCGGCCCCCAGAGGTCCTCGACTCCGTCGGGTAGCAGCAGGATGCGCTCCGGCTCAAGGGCATCGACCGCACCCTCGTCGTGCGTCACGAGGACGACGGCACCCTCGTAGGTCGACAGGGCGCCCAGGATCTCCGCGCGGGACGCCGGGTCGAGGTTGTTCGTCGGCTCGTCGAGCAGCAACACGTTGGCTGACGAGACGACCAGGAGCGCGAGCGAGAGCCGGGTCTTCTCGCCGCCGGAGAGCACACCGGCCGGCTTCTCGACGTCGTCGCCGGAGAAGAGGAAGGAGCCGAGCACCTTGCGGACGTCGGTCTCCCCCAGCTGTGGCGCGGCCGACTTCATGTTCTCGAGGACGGTGCGGTCGATGTCGAGGTTCTCGTGCTCCTGGGCGTAGTAGCCGAGCTTGAGACCGTGACCCGGCTCCACCTGCCCCGTGTCGGGCTCGTCGACGCCGGCGAGCATCCGGAGCAGGGTTGTCTTTCCAGCACCGTTGAGGCCGAGCACCACGACCTTGCTGCCCCGGTCGATCGCCAGGTCGACGTCGGTGAATACCTCGAGCGAGCCGTACGACCGCGACAGGCCGGACGCCCGCAGCGGCGTCTTGCCGCAGGGTGCCGGCTTCGGGAAGCGCAGCTTGGCCACCTTGTCCTGGGTCCGCTCCCCCTCGACCCCGGCCAGGAGTCGCTCGGCCCGCTTCGCCATGTTCTGCGCCGCTGTCGCCTTGGTCGCCTTGGCCCGCATCTTGTCCGCCTGAGCGAGCAGTGCACTTGCCTTCTTCTGCGCGTTGGCGAGCTCACGCTTCCGGCGGCGCTCGTCCGTCTCCCGCTGTTGGAGGTAGGTCTTCCACCCCATGTTGTAG
>DASUQN010000635.1:0-2924 GCA_036280515.1 Intrasporangium sp.
GCGCCGCTGCTCGACCGGATGGAGATCATCCGCTTCGACGGCTACACGACCGACGAGAAGGTCGCGATCGCTCGCGGTTACCTCTGGCCGCGTCAGCGAGAGCGCAACGGGCTGCGCGAGGACGAGGTGACGATCGACGGCGACACGCTGCGTGCCGTCGTGACCGAGTACACCCGCGAGGCGGGCGTACGAAACCTCGAGCGCGAGCTGGGCACGCTCCTGAGGAAGACCGCCACGAAGCTGGCGGCCGGCGAGGTCGAGGCCCCGGTGGCCATCGGCGAGGCCGAGCTGCGCGACGGCCTCGGCCGGCAGCGCTTCTTCCAGGAGGCGGCCGAGCGCACGGCGGTGCCGGGCGTGGCCACCGGCCTGAGCGTGACCGGAGCGGGCGGCGACGTGCTGTTCATCGAGGCCACCTCGATGAAGGGGAGCAAGGACGGCGGGTCTCTCGTGCTGACAGGTCAGCTGGGCGACGTCATGAAGGAGTCGGCGCGCATCGCACTCTCCTACGTGCGCGGCCACGCAGAGCAGATCGGCATCGACGAGGACGCCTTCGACGGCCGCGAGTACCACGTGCACGTGCCGGCCGGGGCGATCCCGAAGGACGGCCCGAGCGCGGGCATCACGATGACCACCGCACTGGCGTCGCTCCTGAGCGGGCGCCCGGTGCGCCACACCGTCGGCATGACCGGCGAGGTGACGCTGCAGGGGCGCGTCTTGCCGATCGGCGGCCTCAAGCAGAAGGTGCTCGCCGCCCACGCTGCCGGGCTCACCGACGTGATCCTGCCGGAGCGCAACCGCGGCGACCTCGACGACGTGCCGGAGGACGTCCGCGAAGCGATGACGTTCCACCCGGTCATGACGATCGGCGAGGTGCTCGACCTGGCGCTCGAGCCGCAGCCGGCCGCGCTCGTCGCGTAGCCAGTTCTGTGACGACATGCCCCCCTTCGCGTAGAAGGGGGGCATGCTGCGTCTTGCGATCGCCCTGGCCTGTCTGCTCGTCCTAGCCGGCTGCGGCAGCGCTGACGATGGCGAGGACAGTCCCGGCGGCTCCTCGGCTCCGGCGACCCAGCTCAGCGTGACCGTCTGGCCGAAGGGCCCGGACGGCCCGGTGCGCAGCCGCAGCGTGGAGTGCCCGGGCGCGGCGGTCTGCCGGGAGCTCTCGCCCGAGAGCTTCGCCCCGGTCCCGCGCGACACGGCATGCACGGCGATCTACGGCGGCCCGAGCGTGGCGCGGGTGACGGGGACGCTGGGCAGCGAGCGCGTGGACGAGCGCTTCAGCCTCGAGGACGGCTGTCAGATCGCCAGGTGGGAGCGGAACCGGGCGCTGCTGGGCCCACCGAACCGGGGTCAGACCCCCTAGCGCTTCGCGCGCGACTCGCGCCGGTACCAGCCCTCGCCGGCCAGCGTGTTGCGGTAGACGCGCTCGCGGTCGGCGGCCTCGTCGTCCGACTCGGCGCGCACCACGCCCTCGATCCCCTCTTCACGCGGGAACGGGATGACCTGAATGAGCGGCGTGCCCTTCGGCAGCGTGTGTATGCCGTCGCCCGCGGTCGCGACGAACGGAAAGTTGACCGGCGCGAAGTAGGTGTCGGTGTCCACGAAGCCGCTCAGGACCTCGAAGACGCCGTTGGGTCGGTTGAGCGGCGGGAGGAACAGGCAGCTCCAGCCCGGCGGGGTACGAATGGTCCAGGGGTTGTGGAACTTCATCGTCGGGCGCGGCTCCCAGGGCCCGCCCGCTGTCTGCGCGGCGCTGTGGTGGCTGACCATCTCGCGGTCGAACTCCCAGCCGGCCGTGACGGTCCTTCCCTCGTCGCTGATGTCGAGCCGCACCGTGGCCGCCAGCGGCACGATCCAGCCGAGCGTCATGGCGTCCAGGAAGGGGACACAGCGCTTGACGGTGAGCGCGTTGTTCGTGGCGCTCAGCCCCTCCTTGTCGAGCCCGGGGAGCTTCTTGAACCAGGCCGGCTGGACCGTCTTGGCCGGGACCGGCTCCGCGATCACGCCCTTGTCCCCGGGCTCGCAGAGAAACTCGATGTGGGGGCGCGGCCGTCCGTTCGTGGACCGCGCCCCCACGCGCTCGAGCCGCCGCCGGAGGGAGGCGGCGATGTAGGGGGCTACCGGCACCGGGCCGAAGCCCTCGCCCTACGCCCCGAGCTGTTCGAGTTCGAGTTGGAGTTCGAGCTCGAATTGCTCGACGAGTTTGAGCTGGAGTTGCTCGAGGAATTGCTGGACGTGTTCGAGCTCGAGTTGCTCGACGAGTTGAAGCTCGAGTTGCTCGAGGAGTTCGAGCTGGAGTTGCTCGACGAGTTGGAGCTCGAGTTGCTCGACGAGTTCGAGCTCGAATTACCAGCGGACGCCTGCTGGGTGGTGAGGGCGGACTCGATCGCACGCACGACCGACTCCGGCGGTGAGCTGCCGACGCTGCCGTCCGAAGCGGCCGCCGTCGCCACGAGTCCACATGCTCCCAGTCCTGCCGCGTACGTCTTCCAGTGCCGCGGGGTCTTCTTGCGCTTGTCCACGATCCGACCTCACTTTCAATGGGGGTTGCGGTGTGCGCCTCCCATTGGTCCCCGGACAGGGTGAGAGCAGTGTGAGCCGGCCCTGAGAGGTCGCTCAGGTACGTGAGACAGGTGTGAGAATCAGGTGAACCTCGTGAGCCCGCCGTCCACCAGAAGGGCGACGCCGGTCACGTAACTTGCCCGCTCAGAGCACAAAAACGCGGCCGCTGCGGCGATCTCATCGACCGTTCCGAGACGGCCCGCGGGCACCTCGTCTCTTGCAACCGCCTCCGCCTGCTCCAGCGTGCCGTACAGGTGCTTGATCCGGTCCGTGGCGATCCTGCCGGGCAGGATGGTGTTGAAGGTCACGCCGTCCGACCCGATCGTCCTGGCGAGCGTCTTGAAGGTCGCCAGCATGCCGCTCCG
>DASUQN010000636.1:0-2918 GCA_036280515.1 Intrasporangium sp.
CTGTGGGAGCGCCACCTCATCAACTGTGCGGTGGTCTCCGAGTTGGTCCCGGCCGACGCCTCGGTGTGCGACATCGGGAGCGGTGCCGGCCTGCCCGGAGTCGTGCTCGCCATTGCTCGTCCCGACCTCCGGGTGACGCTCGTTGAGCCGTTGCTGCGCCGGACCGCATACCTCGAGGCGGTCGTCTCCGAGCTGGGGCTGGAGAACTGCGAGGTTCGGCGGATGCGCGCGGAGGCGCTGCACGGGCAGGCGCGGTACGACGTCGTCACCTCCCGCGCGGTCGCGCCGCTCCCGAAGCTGCTGGCCTGGTCGCTCCCACTGGTGGCGCCCAGGGGTGCCGTGGTGGCCATGAAAGGCGCGCGCGCCGCGGCCGAGGTCGCGGACGCCGCGCAGGTCTTGCGACGGCTCGGATGTGCCGCAGAGGTGCTCGAGCTCGGCGCCGGTGCGCCGACCTGTCTCGACCCTCCGACCACCGTGGTGCGGGTGGTCAGGTCCGGATCAGATGTGAGAGGTTGAGACTCGTGTCAACGAGCCCGTCCATGGAGCCGGGCCAGCTCGGATGGCCCGCCACCGACGACCGTCCAGAGTTTTCCACCGGTCTCGGGTGGCCCGCTGAGCGCAGTGGTCCACAGGTGGACCCAAGTTATCCACAGGCCGAGGACGAGCGGGACGACAGCGGCCCAGCGTCCACGGGGGAGGCCCAGAGCGTGGTTTCACGTGAAACGTCGAGCGTCTTCGACGTCCGGACCGCTGCCGATGTGGTGGCGACCAAGCTCCCACTCGGCGACGACAACAGTGACGAGACGACGCCGTTGGCCCGTGAGGCCGAGGTCACGGTCCGGGCTCGGTTCGACGCCCGGACTCGCCCGACCCTGGCCCGCCCCGAACACACCCGGGTGATGGTCGTGGCGAACCAGAAGGGTGGCGTGGGCAAGACGACGTCCACCGTGAACCTCGCCGCGGCGCTGGCCCAGCTCGGTCAGCGGGTCCTGGTGATCGACCTCGACCCGCAGGGGAACGCCTCCACGGCGCTCGGCGTGGAGCACCGTCGCGGCACGCCGTCGACGTACGACGCGGTCGTCGACGGAACGTCGCTGGAGGAGGTGACCACCCGCTGTCCCGAGGTGGACGACCTCTGGGTGGTTCCGGCCACGATCGATCTCGCCGGGGCAGAGATCGAGCTCGTGAGCGTGGTGGCGCGTGAGAGCCGGCTTCAGAAGGCGATCGCCGCCCACCCGCGGGTCGGGACCGCCGAGGAGGCGGGGGAGGAGCGGTTCGACTACGTCCTGGTCGACTGCCCGCCCTCGCTCGGCCTGCTCACCCTCAACGCGCTGGTCGCCGGTGAGGAGATGTTGATCCCGATCCAGGCGGAGTACTACGCCCTCGAGGGCCTCGGCATGCTGCTGGAGACCGTGGACATGGTCAAGGCCCACCTCAATCCCCGGCTGGTCGTCTCCACCATCCTGGTCACGATGTACGACGCGCGCACCCGACTCGCCTCCGGCGTCGCCGACGAGGTCCGGGAACACTTCGGTGACCAGGTCCTCAAGACCACCATTCCCCGGTCGGTCCGGGTCTCCGAGGCACCGTCGTACGGGCAGACGGTGATGAGCTACGACCCCGGGTCCCCCGGAGCTCTGTGCTACCTCGAAGCCGCCCGCGAGATCGCCACCAAGGGAGTGCCCATCCGATGACAGCCCAGCCTCGCCGCGGACTCGGCCGCGGGCTCGGATCCCTCATCCCGACCGGTCCCCGGCCGGAGGCGCCGGACGACGTTACGACCACGGACGCGCCGGGCACGACCCCCGGAGCCGGGGTCGGCCCCGAGCTGGTGGGTGGCTCGTACTTCACGGAGCTGCCTCCGGACTCCATCACGCCGAACCCGGTCCAGCCGCGCCAGGTCTTCGACGAGGACGCGATGGCCGAGCTGGTCACCTCGATCGGCGAGGTCGGGCTGCTGCAGCCGATCGTCGTGCGGCCGCTCAGCGAGGGTCGCTACGAGCTCGTGATGGGGGAGCGGCGCTGGCGCGCGGCCCAGCAGGCCGGACTGGACACGATCCCGGCGATCGTGCGGCAGACCGGCGATGACGCCATGCTGCGCGATGCGTTGCTGGAGAACCTGCACCGCTCACAGCTCAACCCCTTGGAGGAGGCGGCCGCCTACCAGCAGCTGCTCGAGGACTTCTCCTGCACGCACGACGAGCTGGCGCAGCGGATCGGTCGCTCGCGTCCGCAGATCAGCAACACCCTCCGGCTCCTCAAGCTCTCGCCCGCGGTCCAGCGCCGGGTGGCCGCCGGCGTCCTGTCGGCCGGCCACGCGCGCTCGCTGCTAGCGGTGGAGGATCCCGCGGCCCAGGACCGGCTCGCCGGCCGGGTCGTGAGCGAGGGGATCAGCGTCCGTGGTCTGGAGGAGATCGTGGCCGTGGGCGAGCCCGGCACGGCTCCGGCTCGGACCCGGCGCTCCAAGCCGAAGGCCCCCGGCCTGAGCGAGATCGCCGACCGCCTGAGCGACCGGTTCGACACCCGGGTCAAGGTCGACCTGGGCAAGACGAAGGGCAAGATCACTGTCGAGTTCGCCTCGCTGGCGGACCTGCAGCGGATCGTCGACGTGATGGACCCGCGCAACCGGCAGGACCGGCCGATCTAGCGCTTCATCCATCTATCTCTTTGTCGACAAAGCGATAGATGGTCATGTGGGTGAAGCGCGCCGCCGGGCGGCCCGGTCGCGCTGCTCGGCGGCATCGAGGGCAGCCGCCTGCTCCAGGCTCGGTGCGCTGCCGCCGAGCCGTTGTGGGAGCCACCAGCTGCCGGGCGGCTGCCGGTCGGCGGGGTAGCCGGCGATCGCCTCGTCGAGCATCGTGGCCATGACCGACCGCAGCTCGGCAGTCTCGGCCACCGGGTCCGCGCCGCGGGGGTGG
>DASUQN010000637.1:0-2678 GCA_036280515.1 Intrasporangium sp.
ACGGGGCCGTGATCGCGGTCCGCTCACTGTTTCTCGACCACGTCGACACCGCCACCGCCGAGATGATGCTCGACTACATGGCCCGCAGCGACGCGCCGTTGCGGATGGTGCAGCTGCGCGCCTTGGGCGGCGCCATCGGGCGGGTGGATCCTGCGGCCACCGCCTTCGCGCACCGGCGGAGCGGGATCATGGTCGTCATCGCCTCCAACGACGAGCCCGACCTGGAGACGGCCCGCGACTGGGCGGAGGAGCTCGCCACGAAGGTCGCCCAGGACGACCCGGGCGGTTACGTCGGGTTCTTCGGCCCGCACGACGACGGACGGATCGGCAGCGCCTACCCGCCGGCCACCTTGGCCCGGCTGCGGCAGGTCAAGGCGACCTACGACCCGGCCAACCTGTTCCGGCACAACGACAACATCACTCCTGCGACACCCTGAGGCTGCGGCGGGTTCAGGGGAGGGGTGCGAACCGCAGGGACTCGAGCGTCGATGTCCGCTCGTCGAGCATCTCGGACGACGGGTTACCCCGGGAGGAGAGCGTCGCGAGCAGCACGTCGTCGCCGTACTCCAGGACCCATACGTCGACGGTGACCCGCGGGCCCAACCGACCACCCCACATCGAGTCCAGCGCCGGTTCGGTCTCCAACTCCGTTGCGCAGCGGATCTTCATCGGGATCGAGACCTGGAGGTGCGTGGCAGGCAGCTCGGCGCTGAAGAACGGTGCCGGGCTCGGAGCGTCCAGGACGCGGGTCCCGGGGACCTCGGCGATCCGGTCGACCACCTGCGCGCGAGAGAGCCCGCTCGGCAGCCCCGCACCGCCAGGCTCGCACCGGGCCACGTCCATCCCCCTGTACTCGGCGATGCCCCAGCTGATGGCTCCCGACGTGCTGTTGTGCCACGCCCCGCTCGAGGTCGTGCGCCAGCCCTCCCCTACCGCGTCGAGGACGGCGTCGGGCACGTCGTCGCCGCCGACGATCGCGAGGGCATACGTGCCCGGCTCGAACACCTCGCCCCTGGTCACCTCGCCCAGGACTCTCAGGCCGAGCTCCGGGACCGGGATCGTGATCTGGCCGGCCGGTGTCTGGGACGGTGCTGGATCGGGGATGGACGTGTACACGCCGTAACCCACCGCTACGGCCGCGGCGAGCGCTGCGACCGGTGCCAGCTGGCGGCGACGACGCAACGCCCGCCCCCGCTCGAGCAGCCGGTCGGGGTCCATCGGGCGGACGCCGAGCTCCGCGCGCTCGCGGAACTCGGTGATCTTCTGGTCAGACATGACCGGCTCCTTCCTCGTCAGCCAGCGCTTGTGCGAGCGCCTCGCGGCCACGGCTGAGCCGCGACTTCACCGTGCCCTCGGGTATTCCCAGCGTCTCCGCGACGGTCGCGACGTCCAGGTCCGCCAGGTAGTGCAGGGCGACGACCTCACGCATGCCCTCGGGCAGCGCCCGCAGCGCCTCGATGACGTCCAGCCGGTCCTCGAGCGTCGTCACGTCCGTCGGGGGCGGTGCAACCTGGTCCCGGATCCGCGAGAAGTTGCGCAACCGTCGCCACCGGCTGCGCTGGAGGTTGATCGCCACGGTGCGTAGCCACGCCTCCGGGTTGTCGAGCTCGATGAACCGTCGGCCGAGGGCAGCACCCTTGACGAAGGCCTCCTGCACCAGGTCCTCCGCCTCGGTTGCGTCGCCCGTGACGCCGTACAGCTGCACGACGAGGCGCCGGTACGACATGTCGAAGACGTGGCGGAACGCGAGCTCCTCCGAGCGCGGTAGCGCGGGTTCACGCCCCACTGCGAGTGTCTCTGCGTCCATGGCCGCCTCCTGCTGGTCGGACGATGTGACGACTCCCGAGGCAACCCGTGGGTTCCATCCTCCTCCACGAACCTCGCCGGCGCTGGATGAGCCAGACTGGCCGCCATGCGGCTGCCGGATCCTGCCCTCGTGGTGCTGGTCGGGGCAGCCGGGTCGGGCAAGTCCACGTGGGCGCAAGGGCGGTACCGCGCCGAGGAGATCGTTTCCTCCGACGCACTCCGGGCCGTGGTGGGCAGTGGCCCAAGCGACCTCGACGCGTCCAACGACGCCTTCGCCCTACTGGAGACGATCGTCGCCGCTCGACTCGGTCGCGGGCTGACCACCGTCGTCGACACCCTCGGCACCGACGCCGAGCGACGCCGGGGCTGGCGCGCGGCGGCCGCCGCGAGCGGCCTGCCCGCTGTGGTGGTCGTGCTCGACACCTCGGACGCCGAGTGCCGACGCCGCAACGCCTCACGCGACCGGCCGGTGCCGGCGCCGGTGCTTGCCGGCCAGCTCCGCGCGGTCCGCGATCTACGAGCGGAGCTCGAGGCGGAGGGCTGGGACCTCGTCGTCCCGGTCGCGGACGAGGCGCCGGCGCCGGATGCGCCGGACGTGCTTGGGCCGGCCGCCGTGGACGCGGCGCGCGACCGCACCAACAGCCTCGGCCTGCGGGTCCTGCTGCAGGTGTCCCGGTTCCCGTGGGGCGAGGACCCGCTGGCCTGGCTGACCGAGGTCGCGCGTGCCGCCGACGAGGCGGGATTCGCCGGGCTGGCGGTGATGGACCACCTGATCCAGATCCCACAGGTCGGCCGGGCGTGGGACTCGATCCCGGAGCCGTGGGTCACGCTCGGTGCGGTGGCCGGGCTCGGCACCGGGCTCGAGCTCGGGA
>DASUQN010000638.1:0-7122 GCA_036280515.1 Intrasporangium sp.
AGCCGGCGCCGACCCGGGTCGGCGCCGTCCAGTTTCGTCTCAGGCTTCGGCGGACGCGGTGGACTCGCCAGCAGCCGGCTCGCCCTCCGCAGCTGCCTCGCCCGTGGGAGCCGCGGCAGCCGCAGCCTCCCCGCCGGCAACTTCGTGCTCGATGCCGGCCTCGGCCTCCGCCTCCGCGAGCTCGGCCTCGAGTGCCTCCTCCGAGATGGCCTGCGTCACGTTGACGACGAGTGCCTCCGGGTCCGTGACGAGCGTCGAGCCCTCCGGCAGCTGTACGGCGCCGGCGAGGATCTGCGTGCCGGCCGGGAGGCCCTCGACCGAGACGACGACGTTCTCGGGAATGTTCGTCGCGAGCGCCTCGAGCTGCAGGGTGTTGTGGTCCAGGGTGACCAGGGTCTCGGGGGCAGCCTCGCCCTCCAGGTGAACAGAGACGTCGACGGTGACCTTCTCACCCTTGCGGACGACGACGAGGTCGACGTGATCGATGACCGGCTTGATCGGGTCGCGCTGCACGTCCTTGGCGAGGGCCAGCTGCTCGTCGCCGTCGATGACGATGGTGAGCAGGGCGTTGGTGTGCTTGAGCGCCTGGAACGTGTCGTGTCCCGGGAGCGAGATGTGGACCGGCGCGGTGCCGTGGCCGTACATGACGGCGGGGATGTTGCCGGCGCGCCGGATCTTGCGGGCGGCGCCCTTGCCGAACTCGGTGCGCTTTTCGGCGAGAAGCTTGGTGGCGTCAGACACGGGTACTCCTGAAGTCTCGGTGGTGAGCTGCGGTGTGGGCCTCGACGCGGGACGGTGCGCGGGTGGCTCGCGGTCCGCACGCGCGCGGACCGGACCGGAGTCCAGGGTCCACCGCGTCGATCACGGACCGACGGCCTTACAGCCGTGCATCGTCCCTCGCCGAGGCAACCCGTCGATCTTACCGATGGCTGCCGTCCGCACGAAATCGATGACGCCGTATGCCGCTGAGCTCGCTCCCGCACCCCCGCTCGCTCCCAGCCCTCCCGCCCCCGCAACTCCGCCCGGGCGAAGATCACGCGGGCGAAATCGACCCGTCACCGCCACAGTCTCGCCCCGGCGAAGGTGCTGCGCGCGGCTCAGGAGCCGTGGCGCACGGGGTCCTGACCCAGCGCTCCGGTCGGGAGCAGCTCGGAGGCGTAGTCCTCCTCGTCCGACGCACCCACGCCGACCCCACCGTGAGCGGTGCGGGACTGCTCACGAGCCTCGTCAGCGCGGACCGCAACGAGACCGGCCACGATGAGCACGCCTCCGACGAGCTGGATGGGCGTCGGCAGCTCGGCCAGGACCAGCCAGGCGAACAACACGGCGAAGAGCACCTCGGAGAGGGCGACGAAGGACGCCACCTTCGCACCCAGCATCCGAACCGCCGCCACGCCGGCGACATAGGCGAACGCCGCCGCGACGATCGAGATGACGAGCACCGGCACCCACCACGGCACCGACGCGGACCCGACGACCACCGTGGATGCTCCACGCGTCGTGTCGAGCACCCCGACGAGCGCGGCGGTCCACAGCACGACCGCGCCGACGGTCAGCCCCGAGCCGGCCAGGGCGATCGGCGGCAGCTCCTCGTCGACCTGGGCGGTGATGAGGAAGTAGAGGACGAGGGACACCGCTGCCGTGAGGCCCCAGAGGACGCCGGCGGTGCTCAACCGCATGCCCCCCATGACGTCGAGGACGAGCATGAGGCCGGCCATCGCGAGGACGACCCCGGCCACGGTGAGTCGGCGGGGCGCGTGACCGTGCCGCAGCCAGAGCCAGCCGACGATGAGCACCGGGGCGAGGTACTCGAGCAGCAGCGCCACACCAACGGACAGGTGGCTCACCGCGTAGAAGTAGGCGAGCTGGCACCCCGCGACCCCGGTCAGCCCGTAGCCGATGACGAGGCGCGCGCTGCGACGCAGCACTCCCCAACGACCGCGGAGCACCCAGAGGGTGGGCAGGAGGAGGACGACCGCTGCGATGGTGATCCGGAGCGTGACCACCGCCCCTGGCGACCAGCCGCCGATGAGCAACGACTTGGCGAAGGCCCCCGAGGTCGCGAAGGCCGCGGACGACGCAATCGCCGCGCCGAGGCCGAGGAGTGGATGGCGGTGTGCCACGGGAGTTCCTCCCTGTCAGGAGCAAAGCGGGTTAGACTCATGACGGTAGCGAGAGTCGAAGTCAGGAGTCAAGAGCGTGTTCACCCATGACGCGGAGGATGCCCTCCTCTGGGGCGCCGAGCTGGTCAACACCATGCCCGGCTCGATCCCGGGCGACCGCTCGCCGGACACCCTGACGACGATCGAGGACCTCGATGCGTTCTTCGCGAGCCTCCCCTGGACAGGTCGCTTCGACCGCGACCCCGCGGAGCTCGAGGCGGTCCGCGACCTCCGGCCACGGCTGCGCCGGTTCTGGGAGTCGAGCGAGGCCGAGGTCGTGACCATGGTCAACGACCTGCTGCGCGAGGCCGGCGCTGTCCCCCAGCTCGTCGACCACGATGGAGTCGGCTGGCACGTCCACGCCACACCCCTCGAGGCCCCGCTCGCCGAGCGCATGGCGGTGGAGTTCGCCTTCGGGATGGTCGACGTCGTCCGAGCGGGCGGGCTCGACCGGCTCCGGGTCTGCGAGGGCGAGGACTGCGACGACGTCGTCGTCGACCTGTCCAAGAACCGGTCCCGGCGCTACTGCGACGGTGGGTGCGCTGCCCGCGCCCACACCGCCGCCTATCGGGCCCGCAAGGCCGCGGCGCAGAGTCACTGACCCCTGCGTGTCGCGAACCCAAACCGCGCGGGTCGTTCGGGGGAACACGAGGGCGCAGGCCGCCGGCGGCCGTGAGCCCCGGTGGGCTAGGCCTTGCCGTCGAAGAGCTTGGTGACCGAGCCGTCCTCGAAGACCTCTCGGATCGCCTGCGACACGAGCGGCGCGATGGACAGGACGGTCAGCTTGTCGAAGCGCCTGTCGTCGGGGATCGGCAGCGTGTTGGTGAGCACGACCTCCTCGACCTTGCACGCCTTGAGCCGGTCGACGGCAGGTCCCGAGAGGATGGCGTGGGTGGCCGCGATGACGACGCTCTGGGCTCCCTCGTCCATGAGCGCGTCGGCGGCCTTGGTGATCGTGCCGGCGGTGTCGACCATGTCGTCGACGAGCACGCACACGCGCCCCTTGATCTCACCGACGACGCGGTTGGCGACGACCTCGTTGGGTCGGTTGATGTCGCGGGTCTTGTGGATGAACGCCAGGGGCACGCCACCCAGTCGGTTCGACCAGTCCTCGGCGACCTTGATCCGGCCGGCGTCCGGGGAGACCACGGCGAGGTCGAGGTGGCCGTACTTCTGGCCAACGTGCGCAGACAGGATCGGCATGGCCATGAGGTGGTCGACCGGCCCGTCGAAGAAGCCCTGGATCTGCGCGGTGTGCAGGTCGACGGCCATGAGGCGATCCGCCCCCGCGACCTTGAACAGGTCAGCCATCAGGCGCGCGGAGATGGGCTCGCGGCCGCGGTGCTTCTTGTCCTGACGGGCGTAGCCGTAGAACGGGAGCACGACGGTGATCCGCTTGGCCGAGGCGCGCTTCAACGCGTCGACCATGATGAGGTGCTCCATGATCCACTCGTTGATGGGCGACGTGTGGCTCTGGATGACGAAGGCGTCGCAGCCTCGGACGGACTCCTCGTAGCGGACGTAGATCTCGCCGTTCGCAAAGTCGTAGGCACTGGTAGGGACCAGCTCGGTGCCGAGCGCGTCGGCCACCTCCTGGGCGAGCTGCGGGTGGGCGCGACCGGAGAACACCATGAGGTGCTT
This sequence comes from Intrasporangium sp., assembly GCA_036280515.1. Classification (GTDB taxonomy): domain Bacteria; phylum Actinomycetota; class Actinomycetes; order Actinomycetales; family Dermatophilaceae; genus Intrasporangium. The sequence continues at coordinate 3,804 of DASUQN010000638.1, forward strand.
CTCGGTCGTCTTGTTGATCGAGCTCATCACTCGTCGCCCTTCGTCTCCGCGGCTGCGCGAGCAGCGTCGGCCATCTTGGTCCCCGCGAAGCGACGGGCGACCCAGCCGTCGATGTTGCGCTGCTGCGCCCGGGTCACGGCCAGCTGGCCGGGCTCGACGTCGCTGATGACCGCCGATCCTGCGGCGACATATGCCCCGTCGCCGATGGTGCGGGGCGCGACGATGACGGAGTTGCTGCCGACGAACGCCCCAGGACCGATGTTGGTGCGCCCCTTGGTGACACCGTCGTAGTTGGCGAAGATCGTGCCGGCGCCGATGTTGGCACCCGCCCCGATCGTGGCGTCTCCGCAGTAGGTCAGGTGCGGCACCTTCGCGCCGGTGCCGATGGTGGCGTTCTTCGTCTCGACGAAGGCACCGATCTTTCCCTGGGCGCCGAGGTTGCTCCCGGGGCGCAGGTAGGAGAACGGGCCGACCTTGGCTCCCGGTCCGATGACCGCGAGCTCGGCGTGCGCCCGCACGACACTCGCCTCGTCGCCGACCTCGACGTCCCTGAGGGTGGTGTCGGGTCCGATGACGCACTGCGCCCCGACCGTCGAGGCGCCATGGATCTGGGTGCCCGGGTGGATCACCGTGTCGGGTCCGATGGTGACGTCCGCGTCGATCCAGGTCGTGGCCGGGTCGATGACGATCGCGCCGTCGCGCATGGCCTGCTCGACCGTCCGCCGGTTGAGCTCGGCGCCGAGGCGGGCGAGCTGGACCTTGTCGTTGACGCCCTCGGTCTGCCAGAGGTCGTCGACGAGGTGGGCGTGCACCCCGAGGCCCCGCCGCGTGCAGATGCCGACGACGTCAGTGAGGTACTTCTCGCCCTGGGCGTTGTCGGTGCCGACCTCGACGAGCGCTTCCCGCAAGAACTCGAGGTCGAACGCGTAGATCCCGGAGTTGACCTCGTGGATCGCGCGCTGCTCCTCGGTGGCGTCCTTCTGCTCGACGATCGCGGCGACGGCGCCATCCGGTCCGCGCACGATCCGGCCGTAGCCGGTCGGGTCGTCGAGCGACGCCGTGATCATGGTGACCGCGTCGGCACTCGCGTCGTGCACGTCACAGAGCCGGGTCAGGGTCTCGGACGTGAGCAGCGGCACGTCGCCATAGGTGACGAGGACGGTGCCGGTCAGCTCGCCCGGGAGCGACTCCAGGGCACATTCGACGGCCCGGCCGGTCCCCTTGACCTCGTCCTGGTCGACGATGAGCGCATCCTCGTCGTGCTCGGCGATGTGCGCAGCGACGCGATCGCGCTCGTGTCGCACGACGACAGCGAGGTGGAGGGGGTCGACGCCTCGGGCTGCCCGGAGTGCGTGCCCGACGAGAGAGCGCCCACCAATCGTGTGGAGGACCTTCGGGGTGGTGGACTTCATGCGCGTGCCCTCGCCTGCGGCGAGGACGATCACGGCGGTCGGCCGGCGATCGCTCACGGGTGGCAGCTCCTCCTGGTCGGATGGCGTGCTCCCCCAGGGTGCTGCCCGGGGCGCCGCAGCCATGCTACTAGCGGGCCGCGACCACTCCCGCCGGCCGCTTCTGGCCGCGGTGGCACACCTCACACCGGGTGCCGGGGCGTGAGATCCAAGCCCGCCCGGCCGACGACCGCCCGTTTGGCTGATAGATCGGCCAAGCATGCCCGGACTCCCCAGCCGACCGCCCGTCGCCGTGGCCGGCTCCCCGGGTAGGAATCGAACCTACGTCGCTTGTCCTGATTCAAAGTCAGGCGGGCCCTGCCAGCAGACCAACCGGGGAACGCCTTGGGGCGAGCCCAAGGCCTCCCACAGGGTAGTGCAGCGGCCCTGCCGGGCCGGAATCCCCTGCACCGGCAGAATGGGGCCGTGACCTCCGACGCTGCTGCCGAAGCTCCCCGGTCCTCGCGGACCCGTAACCGGATGACCGGACCGCAGCGGCGGGAGCAGCTGATCGAGGTGGGCCGCCGGGTCTTCGCGGACAGGGGCTTCGAGGCGGCGACGGTCGAGGAGATCGCGTCACGGGCCAAGGTGTCCAAGCCGGTCGTCTACGAGCACTTCGGCGGCAAGGAGGGCCTCTACGCCGTTGTCGTGGATCGCGAGATCCAGCGGCTGCTCGCCGGGATCGCGGCTGCGCTCGAGGGTGGCGCGCCAGCCCGGCACCTGCTGGAGCGCGCCACCCTGGCCCTGCTCGACTACATCGAGGGCGACTCGGATGGCTTCCGGATCCTCGTGCGGGACTCGCCACCCGGCCAGTCGACGGGCTCGTTCGCCAGCGTGCTGGGTGTCGTGGCGACTCGCGTCGAGCACCTGCTCGCAGTGGAGTTCAAGCGGCGAGGCCTCGACCCGAAGTCGGCCCCCATTCATGCCCAGATGCTCGTCGGCATGGTGGCCCTGACGGGCCAGTGGTGGCTGGACCGCAGGAAGTTCAAGAAGGAGCAGGTCGCCGCCCACCTGGTCAACCTCGCGTGGAACGGACTCGCCGGTCTCGAGCCCTCCCCCACGCTCGTGACGTCCCGCCGCTGAGAACCATCAGGCCGTATGCCGCTGAGCTCACCCCCTGCCCAGCCACCTTGGGCACGTGGTTGGGTCGCGGCGACGGTCAGGCCAGGGACAGCGTCTGCGTGCGGGTCGCCCCGGTCGAGTCGGTGATCACCACGCGGATCGGGGACGGAGCCTCCAGACCGGACTGGAGCAGCATCGCCTGGCCCTGCTCGCCCGTGCAGCGAAGCGATGACGGTGCGAGGGACGTGCAGGCCCAGGAGCTGTTGTGGACCGTGAGCTCTCCACCGGCGGGGGTGGAGACGACGACGGTGAGCCGACCCTCGACGCCCCTGACCTTGAGCAGGAACCGGGTCGCCTCGCGTCGCTGCACGACATGGACTGTTGCCGTCGCCGGTGACACGCGCTGCACCGGTGGGGACGACGTGGGCTCACCGCTGGGTTCCGGTGGGGTGCTGGGGGCGACCGGCGGCAGCGTGGGCACGGACGTCGGGGCTGGTGTCGGACGAACGGTGGTCGGTGGGTTCTGCGTCGGGAGTGGTGGCTGCTGGGTCGGGGGTGGCGCCAGCCTCGGGACGACGGTCGGCGACGGAGCCGGCCTGGGCGTCGGCGTCTGGGTCGCGGTGGTCGGCGGCGGCGGAGTACTGGTTGGTGTCGCCACCGACGTCGGAGCTGCCGAGGTCGCCGGGGGCGGCTGGGCCGCGACCACTGGCTCGGCGGGCAGGGGAACCACGCTGGTGAGCCCCACCCCGATGGCGATGCCGGCCACGAGCGTGGTGGCCCGGCCCGCGACCTGTCCGACCACGTCACCC
>DASUQN010000639.1:0-2719 GCA_036280515.1 Intrasporangium sp.
CGGCGAGGTGGTGCTGGGAGGAGAGTGAGCGGCATACGGCATCGTGGAGCGACCCCGGGACGGCGGGGTCGAAGAGGTGGCCGTTCTCGCCGTCCGTGACGAGGTCGATCGGCCCACCCGCGCGTGGGACGACGACGGGCAGCCCTGACGCCCCCGCCTCCTGGATCGTCTGGCCGAACGTCTCGTGGGTCCCCGTGTGGACGAAGAGGTCGAGCGCGGCGTAGGCCCTCGCCAGGTCTTCGCCCTGACGCGGCCCGAGGAAGACGGGCGGGAGGTTCGGACGCCCCGCGGCTGCAGCCACCGCTTCGGTGAGCAGCGCTCCGACCGACTCGCGGGACGGGCCGCCGCCGACGATGACGAGGCGCGTGCCGGGCAGGTCCGCGATCTCGGCGAGCCGCTCGAGCTCCTTCTCGGGGGCCAGTCGGCCGACGTAGCCGACGAGGCGCTCGCCGCTTGGCGCGAGCTCGCGCCGCATCGCCCGGGTCAGGGCGTCCGACCGCCACGCCGGGCTGAAGAGGGTCGTGTCGACACCACGTCCCCACAGGGCGGTCCGGGCGATCCCGTGCGCCCGCAGGTCGGCCAGCGCCGCCGTGGAGGGCGCCAACGTGAGGTCCGCCCACGAGTGGACGCGCCGGATCCAGCGCCATGCGGTGCGAGCCGCTGCGGCGCCAGCCGGGCCGGGTGTGTGCTGCCGGACGTAGCCCGCCATGTCGGTCTGGAAGATCGCCACCGTGGGCAGCCCGAGCCGGACAGCCGCGCGCAGGCCCCTCGCCCCGATGACGAACGGGCTCGCGACGTGCACGACATCGGGTGCGGCGTGGGCGAGGATCGCCTCGATCTCGCCGCTCGGCAGGCCCACGTCAAAGCTTCGGACCGGCAGCGAGGCGACGCGGTGGACGGGATGGCCCGCGTACCGCTCCGCGGTGGCCTCCCGCGAGCGCGGCGCGATGATCACCGCGTCGTGGCCCTCGGCCCGGAGCTGGTCGGCGACCCGGCACACGCTCGTGGTGACGCCGTTGAGGCTCGGGAGGAACGACTCGGTGACGATCGCGACTCGCACACCGCAACGCTGGCGGGGCCAGATGATCCGATGGCGACGGGGAAGGGTGCGTTGGGTGACCTCCCAGTGACGACCGTTCCCGATGCCGTATGCCGCTGGGCCCGCTCCTCGTCGAGCGTGCGGCACGTCCGGGGCTGGCTCCACGTCGAGTGTTCAGTCCGCGCCGCCCAGCGTCCGCTCGAGAGCCGCTGCCCCGGTGGGGAAGCTCGCCCACGTCCAGGCGTGGGCAACCTTTCACACCCGTGAGGACCCCGGCAGGTGGTCAGCGGGAAGCCCGGTCCGGGCCACGGTTTAAGGTGTCCGTGTGAAAATCGCAGTCGTCGGCCTCGGTTACGTGGGCCTGTCCAACGCCGTCATCCTGGCCCAGCACAACGAGGTCACCGCCCTCGACCTCGACGCCGCGCGGGTGGAGTCGGTGAACGAGCGGCGCTCGCCGATCGTCGACGACGAGCTGGAGGACTACCTCGCGTCGAAGCCGCTGGACCTGCGCGCGACGACGGATCCGGCCGATGCCTATTCGGGCGCGTCCTTCGTCGTCATCGCCACGCCGACGGACTACGACCCGCGGACGAACTACTTCGACACGTCGAGCGTCGAGTCGGTGATCGCGGACATCTGCGAGCACGCCCCCGAGGCCACCATCGTCGTCAAGTCGACCGTCCCGGTCGGCTTCACCGCCCGCATGCGCGACCGCCATCCCCACGCCAGGGTCATCTTCTCGCCGGAGTTCCTCCGGGAGGGCAGGGCGCTCTGGGACAACCTCCACCCCAGCCGCATCATCGTCGGGGACACGTCGGCCGAGGCCAAGCAGTTCGCCGACCTTCTCGTCGAGGGCGCCGAGGCGACCGATGTGCCGGTGCTGCTCACGAACCCGACGGAGGCCGAGGCGACCAAGCTGTTCGCCAACACCTACCTCGCCATGCGCGTCGCCTACTTCAACGAGCTCGACACCTACGCGGCGACGCACGGCCTGGACGCCAAGTCGATCATCGAGGGTGTCGGCCTCGACCCGCGTATCGGCTCGCACTACAACAACCCGTCGTTCGGATACGGCGGCTACTGCCTGCCCAAGGACGCGAAGCAGCTGCTCGCCAACTACGACCAGGTCCCGCAGACGCTGATCCGGTCGATCGTCGACTCGAACACGACGCGGAAGGACTTCATCGCCCGCGACATCCTGCGGCGGGATCCGCAGGTCGTCGGCATGTACCGCCTCGTGATGAAGGAGGGGTCTGACAACTTCCGCAGCTCGAGCATCCAGGGGATCATGAAGCGGATCAAGGCCAAGGGTGTCGAGGTCATCGTCTACGAGCCGACCTTGCAGTCGGACCACTTCTACCACTCGCGTGTCGTGCGTGACCTCGACGCGTTCAAGGCGGATGCAGACGTCATCGTCGCGAACCGGCACTCCGACGACCTCGCCGACGTCGTCGACAAGGTCTACACGCGCGACATCTACGGCCGCGACTGAGTGGCTCTGCGCGACTGAGTGGCGCCTCGAGCCGGGCGAGGCAGCGCCTCAGGTGAGCTCGACCATCCCGCGTGCCGTCAGTTCGTCGACGACCTGCTTGACGTCCTGGGCCCGCTCCCTCGTCGTCACGAGCAGGGCGTCTGCGGTGTCGATGACAACGATGTCGTCGAGCCCGACGATGGCCACCG
>DASUQN010000640.1:0-6604 GCA_036280515.1 Intrasporangium sp.
CAGACGCATGCGGCACTCCAGCGCGTCCGCGCACTCGTCCCCCACCTCGCACCGACGTTGACCGGGAGGGAGCACCCATGACAAGGCACGATCTCAGAGCGCTGTTGCAGGACATCAGCGCCGACGTCGCCGAGGTGGACCTCGGCGAGCGTTCGTGGCGGGGCGCTGAGGTCCGCAGGGCGCGTTCCCGGCGCCGGGCCGTTGGCGGAGTGGCAGCCGCTGCGGCGGTCGTCGTCGCCGGCTATGCCTGGCTCGGGCCGACGGGCTCCGACGGGGGACCGCCCGGTCCGTCCCAGCTGGGCTCGTCGAGCTCGGTGACCAGTTCATCGACTGGAGCTTGGAGGGCCGCCGCGGACGGCACGCCCTACGCCGTGGCGCCGGCCCTCGGCGCCGAGGACTCGCTGCCATGGCTGGACGTGGGGCTGCCGCGGGAGATCGGCTCCGAACTGCCGCGAAAGAAATTGAGCGACCTTCGCGGGCTGCCGATGCTCGATCGCGGCGTGGTGAGCGCGGTCTACCTCGATGCAGCCGACGGACGCAACCCGCAGGACGCGAGGACCTTCCATCCGGTCGTCGTGCTCAGCGGAGGCGTCCAGGTCGTGGTCGACACGGTCAGCCTCGACCCGGTCACTGACGCCGCGGGCAACGCCCACCCTCCGCTCGATGCCCGTGCGGTGGACGGCCTGCGGCTCGCCTTCGCCCAGCCCGGCGCCGTCGTCGTCGTGAACCTGCGGACCGCCTCCGTCGTCAGGATCCCGATCCCGGACCCGCATCTCGAGTGGGCCAGCTGGGCACCGGCTCAGGACCCGCAGCTCGTGGCCAGGTCCGCGGATGCCGCCTGGCTCGTCGACCCGGACGCCCGGACCGTGACCCGCCCGCCCCAGGGCGACGGCGAGGCCATGGCGGGCCGCTACGCCCTCGTCGCGGATCCGCGCGGCGCCACCCTTGACGAGATGGACAGCGGGGTGCGCGGTCGGACCGCGGTGCCCTGGCCCATGCTCGAGCCGTGGGGCGACACGATGGGGGCGATGAGCACTGGCACTGACGTCGACTGGGTCGCGTCGGCCGCCTTCCTCGGCGACACCACGACCAAGGGGCTCGACGTCACCATGCCCTACCAGGGGCTCGTCGCCCTGCGGGTGTCCGGGCTGCCACCCAAGGGCCATCCGGAGATGCGGCTCGCCGTCTTCGGGGAGGACCCGCCGCGCACCAAGGGGTGCTGCCGCGTCATCGGCTGGGACCCGTCCGGCCACCAGGTCCTCTACGTCACGGAGACCGCGACCGGCGCCCACGTCCTTGCGTGGGACGTCGAGAGCGGCACGTTCGCCCGTGTCACGCAGGTCACGGGCAGCAAGCGGGTTCCCGGACTGGTGACGCTGGGAGGAGGCTTCCAGCGGAACTGAGCCCAGCGGCATACGACATCGTCTGTGAAGAGGGGCCAGACGACCGTTGGTCAGGAACTCCCTCGGACCGGGCTCTGGTTCGTGCGTGGCTCCGCTGGACGGTAGCCCCTCGCAACGGCAATGGTCGTCCGGAGCTTGGCCTGCTGACGGCGGACCGCGCGAGAGAGGACGGACCGGACCCAGTCCTGCCGGTGCATGGCTTGCACCCACGAGACGCGAAGCACCAGCCAGTCCTCGAGCGCGAGCTCGTCGTAGCGCCAGCAGTCGCGCGTGATCTGCTCGCGCGTGGTGTGGAACTCGTGGCTATCGGCCTCGACGACGACGCGCAGGTCCACGTCGACGAGGTCCGGATGGATCGTGCGACCGGCAATGTTGACCGGGACCTGCGGCTCGAGCCTCAGACCAGGCACGCCGAGCGAGATTGCGCGAATGACGGACTCGAAGGGGTTGGCGGCCTGGCGCCTCGCGTACCAGACGACGTCAACGGCAGCGTCGCGACCCCGTCCAGCGAGCTGCTCGGCCGCGGTGAGCAGCTCCGTCCTGCTCACTCCTGCGCGCAGGGCGGAGTCCGCCACGGCCAAGGCCTCGTCCAGCGGGAGGGCGGTGGCGCAGTCGATCACGGTCCGGACCGGCGTCGTGCGCCAGCCGTCCACGTCCCCACCGGACAGCGTGCGCCATCGGACGTCGAGCTCACGCTGGTCGCGCTTCGAGACCTTGCGGCCTCGCGGGACGATGATCTCCGGTTGTGGTGGCTGCGTCTTGAGGGCCCACCCCCACGACGCCGCCGCGCTCCGGAGGCCAACCACGGCCGTCAACCGGTGAGCTGCCACTCGCGCCGCCTCCGCCGTTGGGAGTGCGTACCGGCCGCGGTTGGTTCGCAGCACCTCCCCCTCCGCGACCGCCCGCGAGAGCTCGGCGTCCTCGAACCACCGCGTCAACTCCGAGCGGGTCGCCACTCCACCGAGGCGGTTCATCAGGTCGGCGGGATCGGTCGGGGCGTCGAGCTGCGAGGCGTCCGGCATGGGTCCCCACTGTGCCGCTGGGTGGGCAGGCGCCGCCGGCGTTATCCACACCCCGTCGTCGGACGACCGTTACTCCCACCGGCGGCCGGCTCGCGGCGGCCCCGCAACACAGCAAGCCACTTCGAGCCAAGGAGTCGGGGCGCAACGGTCGTTCGGCGCACCGCGCGGGAGGGGTACGGTCGCGGCATGGGAGAAGGTCACCGGTACGTCTACACCGACAAGCAGATGCCCACGGTCCACGGGGCCATGGCCGAGGTGTCCAACGAGATCCGCGCGCGGGCGGAGGAACACGGGATCAACCGGTCCGTGCTCGAGCTGGTCAACCTTCGGGCCTCGCAGATCAACGGCTGCGCCTTCTGCCTCCACCTGCACACCCACCTCGCCCTGCGCGGTGGCGAGTCACCCCAGCGCATCGCCGTGCTGACGGCCTGGCGGGAATCCGGGCTCTTCACGCGGGTCGAGCAGGCCGCACTGAAGGTCGCGGAGGCCGTCACCCTCGTCGCCGACCGGCACCTCAGCGACGACGAGTACGACCTGCTGCGTGAGGACCTCAACGACGACCAGCTCGCCCTGCTCGTCTACGCCGCGTCGATGATCAACGCGTTCAACCGGATCTCGATCCTCAGCCACCACCCCGTCACGTATCGGGAGCAGTTCGGCTCGCCGCCTCGCTCCGCGCCGGTCGGCCGATAGGGCGACCCGTCCCGCTCGTTCAGTCGTTGCCCGGGACGATGCTGAGCAGGAGCGTCGCGAAGAGGGTCAGTGCCCCGACGACGAGCAGGAAGACGCCGATGATCCCGACGCTGCCGGCGCCGGGCGCCGTGGAACGCAGCCGGCGCCGCCGTCCCACGACGACGAGGACCGTGCCCGCGACGACCCAGACCAACCCGATGAGGAGTCCGGCAAGGACTCCGGCGTTCCAGCGCACCCGTCCGGCCGCCTCACCAGAGGGCGGCGACGAGCGCGGCCAGCAACCCTGCCCCACCTGCGGCGTCGAGCTGGGTCTTGGCCGACTCGCCCCTGCGCGACCGGGCGTTCCCGATCTCGGCCATCGCCACGACGACGAGGGCGAGGATGATCTTGACGCCGATCTTCGGATAGTTGAGGCGGGGGTCGCCCTCCTCGCGCATCGCCTCGGCCAGGCCGACGATGACAATGCCCAGGACGAACTGCGCTCGCGCGGCCCAGAGGATGGCCACCGGGAACCGGTCTGCGCCTCGTGCCACCACCCAACCGCCCACGATGACGGCCATGCCGAGCAGGTGCAGGGCGACGACGAGGTCGTAGAGGAAGTCCATGGCCGGCATCCTACGGACGGCCCAGGTACTCCTCGGACAGGTGGTGCCACGAGCGACTGAGCGGGTAGTCGCCGAGCCGTTCGACCGGCACCCAACGGGCGTCCCCCGTCGTCCCACCCACGTCGTGGATGACGACGTCACGTGGCTCGGGACAGGTGGCGCGGTAGACGATGCGCACGGCGTGGAAGTCCTCGACCACGCCGTTCGGCGCCCGGCCGATCCAGTGTGAGGACTGCACGTCGACGAGGCCATCGAGAGCGATGCGCTGACCGGTCTCCTCCCACACCTCCCGGTGGACACCGTCGACCGGCGACTCGCCCGCGTCAAGGCCACCCCCGGGCAGTCCCCACTCGCCCGGGATGTGCGTCTGGTCGTTGAACTGCGTGAGCAGCAGTCCCCGCTCGCTCGTCACGATGGCGTAGGCCGCGACCCGCTGGAAGGGATCTCCCGCCTCGCCGGGTGCCACGTCGGCGTCCCGCGGGACGTCCTCTTCAGCAAGGTGTATGCCGCTGAGCTCGCTCACGCTGAACGCCAGCTCGAGCGGCCCGTCCTTCAATACGTCTGCCGACCAAGGAGATTCGATGCGCAAGCCATGCTGTCCCAAGAGGGTGGCGGGGTGCTGGCCATGGGCGAGCCGACCGGCCTCGACCCGGGTTCCGTCGGGCGCCAGGCCGATGACGCGAATGCCGCCGGGGACGTTCGTCCTCATCGGCGACCCACCGCGGACGCCAGGGCGATCGCCCGCTCGTACTCGGCGACCGCGAGCGCCGCGACGCGGGCCCAGTCCTGCTCCGGAGGATGCTCGAGGTTCCAGCGGCGCATCGCAGCGACTCGGCCGCGGTCGACGGCGAGGCCCGCGAGGGCGCCGGCCATGGCGGCGTCGTCCGGCACGATGAGACCGCCTTCCCCGGGGGTGACGAACTCGCCGATCCCCGACCCGGACCGTCCCACGACCGGCAGTCCGGTGGTCCGTGCCTCGAGGGCAGCGATCCCGAAGGACTCGAGGGCCGACGGTGAGACGTAGACGTCCGCAGCGGCATATCTGGCTCGCAGCTCGTCGCGTGGGACCCGGCCCGGCAGTGACACCCAGCCGATGCGCTGGTCGGCGAGATGGGACTCGACCTTGCGTCGGTCGGGGCCCTCGCCGAGGATCGTCAGGCTGAAGGACCCGCGACCGGCCAGTCGCTCGGCCCGGGCGACGAGCTCGACGAGGGCGCGGGGACGCTTTCGTGCGGCGAGCCGCATCGCGGTGACCAGCCTCAGCGGCGTTTGCTGCACACTCGACTGGGTGGGGGGCTCCCCCTGCTCCTCACCCCCGATCGAGTGAACAAGGATCGGGCCCTTTTCTTGTTCAGTCGATGGGGGGGTGGGGGTGGGCAGGCGCCGCCAGCGGTCCACGTCGATCCCGTTCGGGAGCACAGAGACCGACGCTGACGGCCCGACGAGGTCTCGCAGGGGCCGCGCCGCCACGGTCGACACGGCGGACATCGCGACGCCCTTCGCGGCCCACCTCTTGACGAAGCCCACGGCCCCGAAGCCCGGCGCGACCTGGCCGAGCATGCAGTGCCACGTCAACGCCGTGGGCAGCCCCATTCCGATGGTGACACGAGTGCTGTCCCAGGCGAAGGGAGAGACGACCCCGGTCTGGACGTGGGCCACGTCGAAGCCGCCTCCGGTGAGTCGGCGGCGCAGCTCGCGCGGCGCGAGCGGGTTGACGGGCAGCTCCCACGGCAGGCGGATGGCAAGGCGGTGCACCGGGATGCCGTCGACGACGGTGATCTCGCCGTGCATCTCGCCCTCGGGCCCGGGCGTCGCGGTGAAGACCTCGACCTCGTGCCCCAGGGCGACGAGGTGGCGCGCCAAGTCGTGGGTCTGGACCTCGATACCGCCCAATCTGGGCAGATAACAGTCGGACAGCAGCGCCACTTTCACGGGGAACACTCTGTCATGGGTAAAGATGGACCCACTCATGTCCTACACCCTGCTCGCGTTCCACGCACATCCTGACGACGAGGCCCTGCTCACGTCGGGCACCATGGCGCGCGCCGCCGCGGAGGGGCATCGCGTCATCCTCGTCGTCGCGACGGACGGCGAGCTGGGGCTGGCATCGCAAGTCTACGTCGCGGGCGGCCTCGCCGCGCGGCGACGTGGGGAGCTGGAGACGAGCGCCCGGGAGCTGGGAGTCGCTCGAGTCGAACACCTCGGCTACGCGGACAGCGGCCTCGGCCCCGAACTGCTCCCGGATCCTCCGGGTCGCACCCGGTTCGTCCGGGCCGACCCGGACGAGGCTGCCCAGCGACTCGCTGCGATCCTCGAAGAGGAGCAGGTGGATGTCCTCCTCGGCTACGACGAGAACGGCGGCTACGGCCACCCGGACCACAAGAAGGTCCACCATGTCGCACGCCGGGCGGCCGAGCTGGCCGGCACGCCTCGTCTGCTCGAGGCCACCGTGCCGCGGGACACCATCTGCCGAGCCCTCGACCTGGCCGCCAGGGTGTACCGCTTCCCGCCGGACTTCGACCGGCGCAGCTTCGACCGCGCCTTCTCGGCGCGCCGCGACATCACCCACCGGATCAACGTCCGCCGCCACATCGCCGCCAAGCGGGCCTCGATGCGAGCACATGCCTCCCAGGCGAGCGCCGACGGCGGGGCCGACCGTACGCTCGCCGCGTTCCTACGCATCCCCCGCCCGGTCTTCGACCTCGTCTTCGGCCGGGAGTGGTACGTGGACGCCACCCCTCACCTGAGGGGACGTGATCCGAGGAGCGAGCCCAGCGGCATACGGCATGACGTGTTCGAGGCCCTGATGTGAAGGCCGCGGTCGTGCGCAAGGTGCTTCAGTTCGTGCTCGGCATCGGCCTGGCCGTCTTCCTGCTCTGGT
>DASUQN010000641.1:0-2369 GCA_036280515.1 Intrasporangium sp.
CGCGGCGGCGACGGGCGAGACGGAGGTACGGCCATGAGCCCCTCGACACCGGCGCTCGCCACGAGCACACCGGTCACGGTGACCCCAGTCACGGGCATCCCCGAAGTGCGCGAAGGTGACGACCTCGCCGACGTCGTCGACGCGGGGCTCGTCCGCTCAGGTCTGCGACTCGAGGACGGGGACGTGCTCGTCGTGTCGAGCAAGATCGCGAGCAAGTCACTCGGGCTCGTCACGCATCACCCGGACAAGGACCGCGTGATTGCGGCCGAGACCGAGTATGTCGTGGCCGAGCGCGCGCTCCCTGATCGGGTCGCGCGCATTGTCCGTGCCAAGGCGGGGCCCATCATGGCCGCAGCAGGCGTCGACGGCTCCAACACGGGCGAGCGCGGCGGCTGGTTGCTCCTGCCCCACGACCCCGACGCAGTGTGTGGGCGCCTGCGGGACGAGCTCGCGCGACGCCACGGAGTCCGCATCGGCGTCATCCTGAGCGACACGTCTGGGCGCCCGTGGCGCATCGGGCAGGTCGACTTCGCACTCGGGGTCCATGGCGTCCTCGCCACTGACGACCTCAGGGGCGGTCTGGACGCAGATGGCAGGCGACTGGAGGTCACGACGCGTGCGCTCGCGGACGAGGTGGCCGCGGCCGCCGACCTGGCCAAGGGCAAGGTCCATGCGGTTCCTGCCGCCCTGGTCCGCGGCCTCGCTGGGTTCGTCCCGGAGACCGACGACCCAGCTGCCCTGCGAGGACGAGACCTCGTCCGGTCGGGACCGGACGACTGGTTCGGCTATGGCCGGGTGGAGGCCGTACGTGCCGCGCTCGGTGTCGAGCCCGGCACGACCGATGCGGATGCCGTCGGCATCCCGCCGGCGTCGCGAAGCGATAGCACGCGCCTCGAGGCGGTCGGGCGGGCGGTCCGCGCCGCACTGCACGGGGTCGACTCGGGCACCGCCGACCTCGGACAGCTGTCGGTCACCCTGAGCGCTGCCACCCCCTTCGAGCTCGGGCGGCTGACGGCCAGGCTCGAGACCGCGCTGTGGTGCGAGTGGTTGAGCGGGACCCCGGGGCAGCCGAGCGCCGACGGACTGTCGGTCGTCGTCGAGATCTCCGGGATTCCCGATCGACACCGCCAGGCAGTCCGCTGACCACACCGTCCGCCAACCACGCGGCACAGCCGCCGGCAGGAGCCGCGCGGCGAGCCCGAGCGCTGGTCAGGAGACGGTGAAGACGACCTTGCCGAACACCTCGCCGTCGACCATGCGGGCAAAACCCTCCCGGGCGTCGGTGAGCGGCAGGACGGTGTCGATGACCGGCTCGATGCGCTGCTGCACGACGAAGCGGGACAGGTGTGCGAGCTCGTCGCGCGTGCCCATCGTCGAGCCGACCACGCGCAGCTGCTTGAAGAAGATCTTCGTCAGCTCGGCCTTGCTCGGGGCGTCGCCCGAGGTGGCCCCAGAGATGACGATCGTGCCGCCAGGGCGGAGAGAGTTGACCGAGTGGGACCAGGTGGCGGCCCCGACCGTCTCCATGACGGCGTCGACCCGCTCCGGCAACCGACTCCCCGACTCGAACACCCGGTCCGCGCCGATGGACAGGGCCTTCTCCCCCTTGGCCGCATCCCGCGAGGTAGCCCACATCCGGTAGCCCGCGGCCGCGCCGAGCTGGATGAGCGCCGTCGCGACGCCGCCACCGGCCCCTTGGACGAGCACCGTGCCGCCGGGGCTGACACCGGAGTTCGTGAAGAGCATCCGGTAGGCGGTCAGCCATGCCGTCGAGAGGCAGGCCGCCGCCTCCCACGTGAGGTCGACCGGTTTCGGCACGAGGTTGCCGCGCGGCACCAGGACGTCCTCCGCGAACGTGCCGTCGTGCAGCTCGGAGAGGAGCGTGCGCTTCGGGTCCAGGGTCTCGTCGCCGCGCCATCCGTCCGACGCAACGACGGCGTGGACGATGACGTCGTTGCCCTCATCGTCGACGCCCGCCCCGTCACAGCCGAGCACCATCGGCAGTCGGTCCGCAGCCAGCCCGACTCCCCGGAGCGACCACACGTCGTGGTGGTTCAGCCCCGCGGTCCGCAGCCGCACCTTGACCCAGCCCTCGCGCGGCTGCGGGTCCGGTCGCTCCCCGATGACGAGCCCGGAGAGGGGGTCGGTGGTCGACTGGCTGGCGGCGTAGACGGCGAGCATGTCAGCACCCTAACGAGCAACGGAAGAGCGGACTCGAGTGGGTGCGGGAGGGCTGGGACGCCGCCGGGCCCGGTGAACCGGGCCCAGCGGCATACGACCTGATCCCGCGACTCAGCCGCAGCGGTCGGCAAGGCCGGAGACCGCCTCGGCCACCCGCTTCGCGACCCGGTCGTCGAACACGCTCGGGA
>DASUQN010000642.1:0-4375 GCA_036280515.1 Intrasporangium sp.
GCTGACCACGGCCGACGCCGTGCACATCGGCGTCGGCTCCATGGTCGGGGCAGGCCTGTTCACCGCCTTCGCCCCTGCCGCCGCATCCGCAGGGTCGTTGCTGCTCCTCGCCCTCGGCGTGGCCGCGGTGGTGGCATTCTGCAACGCGACGTCGTCCGCGCAGCTTGCCGCGCAGTACCCGACGTCCGGGGGCACCTACGTCTACGGCCGCGAACGGCTCGGACCGTGGTGCGGGTTCATCGCGGGCTGGGGCTTCGTCATCGGCAAGACCGCGAGCTGCGCCGCCATGGCGATGACCTTCGCCGCCTACGTCGTTCCGGGTGCCTGGCAGCGCCCCGTTGCGATCGCGGCCGTGATCGGCCTCGCGACCGTCAACTACCACGGCGTCACCCGCACGGCGCGCCTCGCTCGGGTCCTCGTCACCGTCGTCCTCACCCTCCTCGTGGTGACCCTAGTGGCGGTGGCCTCTGGGGCGACCCCCGCGCCGGTCGCGTCGGTGACGGCCGTCGGCTGGGCGGGAGTGACCCAGGCAGCGGCTCTGCTCTTCTTCGCGTTCGCCGGGTACGCCCGGATCGCAACGATGGGGGAGGAGGTCTCGAGTCCGCGCCGGACCATTCCGCGGGCCATCATCATCGCCTTCGCCATCGTGGTCCCGTTGTACGCCGTCACCGGGTGGGTCCTGCTCGATCGGCTCGGTGCCTCCGCCCTCGCGGCGGCCGAGGCGCCACTGCGCGACGCCGCCGAGAGGACGCCATATGCCGCGTGGCTCGCTCCCGTCGTCATTGTGGCCGCTGCCGTCGCCGCCCTGGGCGCGCTCCTCTCGCTCATCGCCGGAGTCGGACGGACCTCGCTCGCCATGGCGCGGGAGGGCGACCTGCCGAGACCCCTGGCGCGGGTCCACGACCGCTATGCCGTGCCGCACGTCGCGGAGGTCGCACTCGCCGGCGTCGTCTCCCTGCTCGTCCTCGTCGTCGACCTTCGCGGGGTCATCGGCTTCTCGTCCTTCGGCGTGCTGATCTACTACGCCATTGCGAACGCGGCGGCGTTCACCCAGACCGGGCAGGACCGGATCTACCCGCGCCTGCTTCAGGTGATCGGTCTGGTCGGCTGTGTCGTGCTCGCGTTCACGGTGCCGGTCGAGTCCCTCGTCGCTGGTGTCCTCATCCTGCTGGCGGGGGTCGCGGGTCGGGCGATGATCGTGCGGCGCCGGGCCGGCGCTGGGGCGTGATGCGTGTTGTCCACATCCCAGCGCGCTGACCTGGGGGGTCCACAGGACGGGCTCGGCCCGTGGCGGCAGCAGCCGGCTCGACACAGGCTGGCCGCGAAGGGAGGACCATGTCCAACGTCATCCACATCCTCACCGGCAGCTCGATCGATCCCGAGACCGGCGTCCTGCCCACACCTGGTGAGTGCCTGGCCTGCTTCGTCCATCGGATGATGCGAGCGGCCCGCTGCAGTGACTCGCTCGGCTGGGCCGAGCACTACCGCCTCGCTCGCGCGCGGCGTGCCGTGAGCCTGACGAAGCGCCTTGCCACCCAAGGGGCGGCGTGCGACTGTGCAGTGGTCACGGAGCTCTGGCAACCAAGCATCGCCCTCTGGAGCCGTGATGACGCCAGGGACGACCTCGAGCCGCCCAAGGAGCTGCCACCCTGCGGCCGCGTGAGGGCTGGCTCGACCAAACCGTGTGTCCTGTGGGTGCCGACCACGAGCCTCGCCCAGTGACCCGCTGGGCGCAGCCGGGCGGAGGAGCGGATGCGTTCAGCCCGTCTCAGCGTCCGCCGCTGCGCGCACCCGTCGAACGACCTCCGCCGTACCTGCGTCGGACGGTGCACCATGGCCGGGCAGGACCCATCGCGCGTCCAGGTCAGCGAGCCGGTCGAGACTGCGCAGGGCCTGCGCCTCGTCGTCGGTGAAGGGGGCAGGCTGTGGACCGGTTCGTCCGGTGAGGACGTGGCGCGTGGTGAGTGCGTCCCCGACCATGACGGCGTCGAGTGCCGGGAAGTGCACTGCGACGCTGCCGGGCGAGTGGCCGGGGAGGCCGACGATGCGTGGCGACCCGGGCAGATCCAGGACGTCGCCGTCCGCCACCTCGTGGACCTCGCGCACGTACCTGGTGCGGAGGCCGCCGTGCGTGGCGGCGTAGGCGAAGAATCGCGCTGTCGCACCGGGGCGCCACGACCCGAAGCTCGCGTGCGCCTTTTCCTCCCCACGCGCCCGTGCCGCGTCGGCAGCGTGCACGTGCACCCGTACGCCCTGTTCGGCCCGGAGACGCTCGGCGAAGCCGAGGTGGTCGGTGTCCCCGTGCGTCAACACGACGCCCCGCACATCCTCGAGGGTGCGGCCGAGGAGGGTCAGCTCGCGAACGAGCTCTCGCCAGTGGCCCGCAAGTCCAGCGTCGACCACGGTGACACCGTCGTCACCGACGACGAGGTAGGCAGCAACGATGTCGTTGCCGATGCGGTGGAGGGACGGGGCGATCTGCATGGGTTGCCTCCGAAGAGCCGGGATGGAATGATGGCTACGATACTTAGCCATCAAGGCTAGTGGCAATAGCCGAGAGGGATCCGATGCCGGCACCGGCACGTACGTCCATCGACGCCATCGTCCGCGCCGCCGCGGACCTGCTCGAGGCCAACGGCCCCGCCGGCCTGTCCATGCAGGCCGTCGCGGCGAGGGTCGGGGTGCGGGCGCCGTCGCTGTACAAGCACGTGGCCGGGCGAGCCGTGCTCGTGCGCCTCGTCGCCGAGGATGCGGCGCGCGACATCGGGAGACGGGTCGACGCGGCCGCTCCGCCGGGGATGCCGCCCCGGGCTGCGCTCGGAGCCGCCGTGCGCGCCCTTCGATGCTTCGGACGGGAGCGCCCAGCGGCGTTCCGGCTCGTCTTCAGCCCCGGGGACGAGCAGGCTCGGCCGGACCCGGAGGTCCTACGCCGAGCGGCCGCCACGGTGCTGAGGATAGGCACGGAGCTTGCGGGGCCCGAGCGAGCGCTGGAGGCTGCCCGGACGCTCACCGCCTGGGCCAGCGGGTTCGTGTCCATGGAGCTCGCTGACGCCTTCCGGATGGGCGGAGACGTGGACGCCGCCTTCGACTTCGGCGTCGAGCGACTCGCGGCAGCTCTCGCCGGTTGAGCCCACTCTGCAGCTCGTCCCGAGTGGTCGACGTGGCAGGGTTGCGTCATGGCGAAGTACTTCGACGTCCACCCGGTCGACCCGCAGCCGAGGGCCATCGCCCAAGCCGTCCAGATCCTCCGTGATGGTGGGCTCATCGCGTACCCGACGGACTCCTGCTTCGCCCTGGGATGCTCGCTCGACAACCAGGAGGGAAAGGACCGGATCCTGCGGATCCGTGGCCTCGACGAGCGGCACCACTTCACCCTCGTGTGCGCCGACTTCGCCCAGCTCGGACAGCTCGCCCAGCTCGACAACGCCGTCTTCCGAGCCGTCAAGGCACACACCCCGGGGCCGTACACGTTCATCCTGCCGGCGACCAGAGAGGTACCGCGTCGGCTGCTCCACCCGAAGAAGCGGACGGTCGGGGTCCGCATTCCGGACCACCCCGTCGTCCGCGAGCTGTTGCGCGCCATGGGCGAGCCGATCCTCTCGAGCACGCTGATGCTCGCCGGCGACGATGAGCCGATGACGGACGGCTGGCAGATCAAGGACCGTCTGGACCATGTCATCGACGCCGTCATCGACTCCGGCGAGTGCGGTCTCGAGCCGACCACAGTGGTGGACTACTCCGACGGCTATCCCGAGATCGCTCGTGTCGGGGCTGGAGACCCCACAGACTTCGCGTAGCCTTAGTTAAGGATATACACTTAGCCTTAACCAGGAGGCCCGCATGCTGTGGCCGTCGATCACCTCAGAGGCGGTTCCGTGGTGCCCGCAACCCGAGGGCATCGCGACGACCTCGAGGCGCGCGCGTCGCAGCATTCCGACGAGCTACCCGGCAGCGGTCGTACCGGAGATCGCCACCGTGTCGGTCGAGCTGCCGGGGGACGTGGCGGCCGACCTCGACGACGCGACCCGACTCCTCACGGCCTTCGACGCCGGGGGAGCGGGAGAGGTCGCTCCGTTTGCCGCGATCCTGCTCCGCTCGGAGAGCGCTGCCAGCTCCCACATCGAGAACCTCACCTCGTCGGCCCGGGCCCTGGCCGAGGCGGCGATCGGAGCGGGCGATCGGACCAACGCGATCGCCGTCCTCGCCAACGTCCGCACCATGCAGGCCGCGATGGACCTCGCGGGGGACCTCGACGTGGCATCCATCCTGTCGATGCACCGCGCCCTGATGACGGGTCAGCAGCGGTTCCGGCCCGGCCGCTGGCGCGGGGAGCAGGTCTGGATCGGCGGGACCGGCCTGCATCCCGGTGACGCCG
>DASUQN010000643.1:0-6507 GCA_036280515.1 Intrasporangium sp.
GACCACCGGCGCTGCGAGCGTCAGCGACGCCCACTGCCAGTAGGTGAACTGAAGGGCGGGGATCATCGCCATCGCGATGACGGGGACCGTGAGCACAGCTGAGATGACCAGTCGGTCGCGGAGCGATCGGACACGGTCGTATGCCGACCCACGGGGGCTCACGGCCATGGACGGCCCGCGCCCCCGTGCCCCCCCGGCTTGTTCGTCCTCCTCGCCGACCTCCGCCGCCGGCACGGTCGCACCGTAGCCCGCCGCCTCCACGGTCTTGACGAGCTCCTCCGTGCTGATGGTGTCCGGGAAGGCGACCTTCGCCTTCTCGGTCGCGTAGTTGACGGTCGCGGTGACGCCCTGGAGCTTGTTGAGCTTGCGCTCGATCCGGTTGGCACATGAGGCACATGTCATCCCGGTGATCTCGAGCTCGATCGCACCGGTCGCAGCGGGCAGGCCGAGCTCGCCGCCGGGCTTCCCGGAGCGCGTCGTCGGTGTCGACGGTGTCGACGGTGTCGTGGTCGGTGTCGACGGTGTCGTGGTCATGAGTGGTCATCTCCGGAGTGGTCCGGTGCCGACGAGTGGTCGTCCGCCGGCACCTGGCTCCCGTCGGTGCCGCCTGGGGGCTGGGCTGTCACGGCGAGCGGCGCGGTGCGCACGACGCCGTCATGCTGGAAGTCGAGATAGAGCCGGTAGGCGCCGGGACTCGGCACGGCGGCGTAGAAGACGACGTCAGGCCCGGGCTGCGTCCGGCCGTCGCCGGGCTCGCCGTCGGGGTGGACGTGCAGGTAGGCCAGGTCGCCCTCGCGGAGTGCGACGAGGTGTCCGTAGGCTCCGAGATACGGCTCGAGGTCGGTCACCGGCTTGCCGTTCTTGGTGACCGAGAGGGTCAGCTTCGCGTCGCGCCCGGCCACGAGGTCACCGGCAACGGTGACGGTGTAGTCGTCGACGTGGACCGTCCGCGTCTCGCTCACGGGCTCGGCAAGGTCGGCTGCGCCGGCCACGCCGAGGTCAGCCCCCAGGGTGAGCGCGTCGGCGCCGGCGGGCTTGAAATCAGCGAAGAGCCGCCAGGTACCCGGCTCGAGGTCGAGCGCCGTCGACCAGGTGCCGTCAGGGGTCATCGTCGGATGGACGTGCTGGAAGCCGGTGAAGTCGCGCCGCACGGCAATGAGGTGCAGCTGCTGCTCGTGCTGGACCTCGTAGCCCGTGACCGGCTTGCCGTCCGGACCCGTCACGGTGAACGCGACCGGAACCTCCTGGCCGGCCGGGGCGGTCGATGAGGCCAGGCGCAGGGTGTACCCGTCCTGGCTGACCATGAGCCCCCCGGGCACATCCGCACCTGCGGGCCCCGCGCTGCCGGCCGTGCTCCCGTGGTCCGCGCCCGCTGCGTCGTCGTGACCGCCGCTCTGGTCAGTGTGTGAGTCCGTGCTCGGGCCCTCGTGTGCGGCAGCCGGCTCGCCCACCGGACCGACCACGCGGCCGAGTCCGAGGGCGAGTCCGAAGAGCACCGCGAGTCCTGCGACGAACCCGACGATCCTCGTGGCAGTGCCCATCACGAGGCGGCGAGCGAATAGCCCGCCTCCTCGACAGCCGCCTTGACCACGGCCTCGTCGAGGGGTGCCTCGCTCGTGACCGTGACCCGGCCGGAGTCGAGGTCGACGGCGACGTTCTCCACGCCGGCGATCTCACCCACCTCCTCGGACACGGACGCGACGCAGTGGCCACAGGTCATGCCGACGACGGTGTAGGTGCTGGTCTCGCTCATCATGGTTCCTTCCTCGCTTGGTGGTACTCGACTATACCCCCATGGGGTATACGCGCAACAGGTTCCCAACCCGGGTCAGGACCTGACGAGCCGGGCGATCGCGTCCGACGCCTCCTTGAGCTTGATCTCGGCCTCCGGACCGCCCTCGCGCACCGCGTCGACGACGCAGTGTGCGATGTGCTCGTCCAGCAACCCGAGCGCCACCGACTGCAGGGCCTTCGTCATCGCTGAGACCTGGGTGAGGATGTCGATGCAGTACTGCTCCTCGTCGACCATCCGCTGCAGTCCCCTGGCCTGCCCCTCGATGCGACGAAGGCGCCGCAGGTAGTCGTCCTTCTGGTGGATGTAGCCGTGCTGATGCGGCACGACCTCTGTCACGTCGTCCATGGCTCTCCTCTGGTGGACACTGCGACCAAGGATACCCCCATCGGGTATTGAAGCAGGACGGCAGAGTGGCAGAGCGGACGCGATCGTGGAGATCAGGCGCCGATGGGGCTACCGTCACGAGGCATGGCGAGCACGCGGCAGGCCACCGTCCAGGACGTCCACGCCATCGCAGCGTCGCTCCCCGAGGTCGAGCGGGACCCGCCCGACCCACGCTCGCCGAGCCGAGCGGCATACACCATCCGGGGCAAGGCATTCGTCTTCTTCCGTGGTCCGCGCAAGGACGCCCACGATCCAGAGACCGGTGAGCCGTACCCCGACGTCATGGCCTTCCACTGCACCTCCGAGGACAAGGAGGCCCTCGTCGGGGACCCCGACTCCCCGTGGTTCACCACGCCGCACTGGAACGGCTACAACGCCGTCCTGCTCCTCGAGCGCGACCTCCCCAGGGTCAGCGTCGACGAGCTGCGCGAGGTGATCACCGATGCCTGGCTGGTCCGGGCCCCCAAGCGCCTTGCGAAGGGGTTCCTCGAGGGGCATGGTCCACCCGCGCGGGCGACGCCATGACCCGCTCGCAGACGTCGACGGCCGCATCCGTGGAGGATACGGCCGTCGATGCGTGCGAGCCGACGTCAGATGGTGACCGGCCCGTCCGGCGTCTCGAAGGTCACCGAGAGCAGGCCGGGGGTGCCGTGCGGCGCGACGAAGGTGAAGTGGATGTCGCCCTTGTGGAAGGTCTGGTCGACGCCGAGCCACTCACGCACCCGGGCGGGGTCACCGGCGATCTGCAGGTCACCGATGTGCACCTGGGAGGCCGAGCCGTTCGCCGGGTGGACGGAGAGGTCCTCCCACTGGATGAAGTACGGGACTTGTGGATCCGCGATGAGGCCGTTGATGCCGATCTGCCTCCATCGCAGCTCGATGCCGTCGGGGCGATGCCGGTTGCCGTCGACCGCCTGGCGGCCGAGACGCTTCTCCGCTGCGGAGAGGTCGTCCACCGCGACGACCCAGCCGAGCCAGCCGCCGCCGGCCTCCGAGCGGGCGCGGACGGCCTGACCGAAGGGCGCCTTGTCAGACGCCGGGTGGTCCAGGACCTCGACGACCTCGACGTAGTGGCGGTCAGCCAGGGGAAAGATGACGTTGCGCGTCCCGAAGCGCGGGTGCACCCCCCCGTCGACGGGCTCCACGCCGATCAGCTTCGAGAGCCGCTCGGCCGTTGCCTGGAGGCCGTCGGGCTCGGCCGCATAGGAGACGTGGTCAACTCGCATACGGTCAATCGTGACATACGTCAAGGGGTGCTCTTGACCACCCCCCGGTGAGGCGCACGCGGGCGCTGGTGCGCGCTCCGAAGCGCCTCAGCCACGCTGCCGGACTGCCTCGTACAGCACGACCGCGGCGGCGACGGAGACGTTGAGGCTGTTCGCCCTACCGTGCATCGGGATGCGCACCCGGTGGGTCGCTGCCTCGAGCAGCGCGTCGTCGGCACCATGCTTCTCCGACCCGACGGCGACGGCGACTCGCCCACGGTAGTCGACCTCCGTGTGCACGACATCGGTCTCCGGCGTCGTCACGACGAGCGTCACGTCGCCCCTTCGCAGCCAGTCGAGGGTCTCGGCCGTCGTCCCGCTCGCCACCGGCAGCGCGAACAGCGTTCCCTTGCTCGCCCGGACCACGTTGGGGTTGCCCCAGTCGGTCACCGGGTCGGCCGCAACCACCGCGTCGGCGCCCGCCGCATCCGCCGTGCGGAGCATCGCGCCGAGGTTGCCCGGCTTCTCGACGCCTTGCGTGACGAGCCCGAGCCATTGGTCACCTTCGACGTGGAGCGAGCTCAGCGGCAGTCCCACGTTGTCGACGACGGCGAGCAAGCCGTCAGGTCCCTCCCGGTAGGACACTTTCCCGTATGCCGCTGGGCTCAGTCGCACGATCTCCACCCCTGCCGCTCGGAGCCGTGCAACGAGCTCGGGCTGGGTCCCGATGTGCTGTGACCCCGCGCGTCCGGACGGACTGAAGAGCTCCTCTGAGACGTAGAGCGTCCGGGGCGTCACACCGCCCTCGAGGGCGAGGCGGATCTCCTCGTGACCTTCGACCAGGGTTTGGCCGGTCTCCTCCCGCGCGCGACGCCGGCGGAGCGCGACGAGCGCCTTGAGCCTCGGGTTCGCCGGCGAGGTGAGGAAGACGTCACGCGACTGGTTCATGGCAGGGCCAGCATCCCACCTGCCATCCCGGCGACGGCGGACGGCGGCTCGGATGCCCCGGCGTCGGCGGTCGGGGGTAGCGTCGGAGACGGTCAGGAATCCGAGCCGAGGAGTCACGCGCATGACCAGTCTGGACAACCGCCCCAACAGCGCCCTCCTGGTGATCGACGTGCAGCAGGGCAACACCGCGCAGGCGCACAACCGCGACGGCGTGATCGCCAACATCAACACCCTGGTCGAGCGGGCCCGCACCGAGGGGGTTCCGGTCGTGTGGGTGCAGCACTCCGACGAGGGCATGCCCGAAGGCAGCGAGGAGTGGCAGTACGTCCCGGAGCTCCAGCGCAACGAGGACGAGCCGCTGGTCCCCAAGCACTTCGGCGACTCGTTCGAGGGCACCGAGCTCGAGTCGGTGCTGGCGGCCCACGGGGTCGGCCGGGTCGTGGTCACCGGGGCCCAGACGGATGCCTGCGTGCGGGCGACCCTGCACGGAGCGCTCGTCCGCGGCTATGACGCAACCCTCGTCGCGGATGCCCACACGACGGAGGACTTCCGGCAGTGGGGCATTCCCGTGAGTCCCGAGCAGGTCATCGCCCACACGAACTGGTACTGGACGGAGGCGGCGGCGCCCGGGCGGAAGGGCGACACGGTGCCCACTGCCGAGGTGAGCTTCGGCACGACCTGACCCGCGACCTGAGAGAGAGCCTCAGGGGGCGACGCCTAGGGTGAGAGCATGCTCGACACGCTGGCGGCCCTGCCCTTCTGGCAGGCGTTCGTCGCGCTCTGGGCCATCGTCATGGCCCGCTCCAACGCGACCTACTGGCTCGGGCGCGGTGCGATCGCGGGCTGGCGGCGACACCGTCCGCGGCCGGAGCCCGAGAGCCGGGCGCGGGCCGAGACCCTGATCCGACGCCTCGGTCCGGTTGCCGTCACCCTGTCGTACCTCACGGTCGGGATCCAGACCACGATCCACCTCACCGCAGGGCTGCTGCGGATGCCCCTGCGCTACTACGTGCCCGCCGCTGTGGTCGGCTCGATGGCCTGGGCGGCCATCTACGCGACGATCGGGTTGGCGTTGGTCGACGCCTGGATCGCAGCAATGGCCGGTTCCTGGTACGGCATCGCCGCCATCGTCGGCCTCATCGTCGTCGGCATGGCCACCTGGTTGCTCGGCCGACGCCGAGCTCGACGCACCACCCCTGCCCCCATCGACTGAACAACATCGGGAGCGGCCACGCCCTGGGCCCCGGGGCTCAGAGGCCGGCGACCCACTCGGCCATGCCAGGGGTGATGAAGGAGAGGCGCGAACCCTCGCTGTAGAGCGTGCCCTTCTTGAGGAGGCGGTCGCGCAGGTAGGACACCTCGGTCGAGGCCTTGCCCAGCTCGGCGGCCACTGCTCCACCGGTGGCCTCGCCCGAACGAACGATGAGGCGCGCGGCCGCGGTCAGGTACTCGCGTTCTCGCTCGGAGGCGTCGTTCCACCGAGCGACGTAGAGGCCCTCCTCGAGCTCGCGTCGCGCGGCCTCGCCAGCAGCCAGCGCGTGGTCGAGGGTGATCCGGTCCGCGCCGCTCGACGCTCGCCAGGCGTGGTGGCCGTAGAGCTGCACGGCATAGGGATAGCCACCAGACGCCGTCGCGAGCTCGCGCGCGGCATCGGGCTCCAGGGGTCGGCCTGCATCAACCGCTGGTTCGGTGAGCGCCTGCTCAGCCTCGTCCCGGCTGAGCAGCCCGAGCTCGTGCCATTCGCCGCGCTCGAGGTAGGTGACCGCCCGCCGGGGCTCGCGGATGGAGGGCAGCCCCGCGACGATGACGACGAGGGGCCAGTTGTCGGCCATGCGCTCCTGGAGGATCGCGGTGAAGCCGGCGAGCTCGGCCCGTTCGGCGTACTGGACCTCGTCGATCGTGATGACGAGGCCGGAGCCCTCGTCCATCGCGACGCGCATCGCCGCATCGAGCGCCGCCTCCAGCGGATCGACCGGGCCCGAGCCGTGTCGCTCGAGGTGGACCTCCACCTCTGCGCCGACTCCGAGGGCCGAGGCCCCGACCTTGCCGCCCGTGATGACGGGGTGACGCCGGTCGTCCACCGTCGTGTGCTCCAGTACGTGTCGTGCGGCGTTGACCCGCTCGGTGAGCAGAGGCGTGAAGTCTCGGCCGGGCCGGACCTCCACGTGCACGGTC
>DASUQN010000644.1:0-2886 GCA_036280515.1 Intrasporangium sp.
CCGGCACGAACTGCACACTGGACTCGGGAGGGGCGGCACGAACTGCACACTGGACTCGCGGGAGGCGGCACGAACTGCACACTGGACTCGCGGGAGGCGGCACGAACTGCACACTCGACTCAGGGGTGGGCGGGCACTTCCTCCCCACTCGAGTCCGTGGAGGCGGTGGCCGAGCGCTCCTTCTCGGCGCGCCGGGCCGGGAGGTAGGCGAGCAGGCCGAGGAGGCTGACGGCTCCAGCGACGACCATCGCCGTCTGCGTGGAGACGCCTTCCGCGAGCAGGCCGAGCAGGGGCGCCGCGACGGTGTAGGCGGCGAAGCCGACCATGGAGTTCATCGACAGGACCGTCGCCCGGTTGCGGGCCTGCGCCACTCGGTGCAGCAGGGCCGCATGCATGGGACCGAGGAAGCCGTGCATCGAGTACGTGAAGGCGAACGCGGCGACGAGTGCGACCGGACCGGCGACGAGACCCATGACGACGGCGCCGAGGCTGTTGAGGACGCGTCCGAGGATGGCGGTGCGGGACACTCCGATTCGCTTGCTGGTCAGGCCGGCCAGCGCGGACCCCGCTGCGACGGCGGCCCAGCCCCCGGCAGCGATCGGCCCCATCCACGCACCTGCGGCCTGCTCGCTGCCGAGGATCTCGGCGAGCCGCACGGGCTGGAACATCTCGAAGACGACCATGGCGATCGCCCAGGTAACTTCAGCCAGCATCAGGCCCCGAAGCACGCGGCTCGATCGTGCGAGCCTCAGCCCGTCGCGCACGACGGTGGGCGCCTCCTTGGCGGAGGCCACCGCCCGACGCATCCCAGAGGCGTCGAGGTGCTCGGTGTCGCGGGGCTCCTTGAGCAGCAGCAGCACCATGCCGAGGTGGACCACGGAGAGGACGGCGCCGCACAGGACCGGCAGCCACAGGGCCGACTGCCCGGCCACCGGGTGCCACACGATGAGGCCACCCGAGAGGAGCGCCCCCAGCGCGATCGCGACCCCCACGACCGTCCCTTGGGCTGCCAGTGCCCCGTCGACGTCCGCGTCAGGCTCCGTGGCGTGCACGGTGTCGACGAACCAGGCCTCGAGCGGGCCGGAGTCGAGGGCACGGAAGACGCCGGTCAGGATCGCCGCGACGACGAACGCCGCGAAGGAATGCGCCACGAGCAGCGCGACCGAGGAGAGCACGCCGAAGACGGCGGACGTGACATAGATGGGTCGTCGGCCGAAGGCGTCGGCGAAGCCCGACGTCGGGAGCTCGAGCAGGAAGACGACGATGCCGGTGAACGACACCGCGAAGGCCGCCTCGCTGATCGTCAGGCCTCGCTCGAGGATCCACAGCATGAAGATGCCGACGACGAGCCCCACTGAGAACCAGCGGGTGAAGGACAGGGTCAGGAAGGTCCGGCGCGCGGCCGCGGGAGTCGGCAGGGTGCTCATGATCGGTTCTCCAGGCTGTTGGGGGCCGGTGGCCGGTCGAGGTCGAGCGGATAGAGGTAGAGGTGGGTCGCGATGCGCCGCGCGCGAGGGTTGCCCTGTCCGACCCGGCGGTAGCGCGCGACGACCTCGCCGATCTCGTCGCGCATCGTGGCGAGCTGCTCACTCGTGACGAGGACCATGTCGTCGCTGCCACCGCAGGCGTCTTGCCAGTCCATCGGCCAGGTCATCGACACGTCGAGCCACTTCTCGTATCGCTCACCGAAGTGCCGGACGACGTCGTGCGAGAGCCAGTTCAGGGCGGTCTCCGAGTCCTCGTCGCCGGCGAACTGGCTCGGGTACCACGAGTGGGCCCGGGACGCGGCGCGCCAGAGGCGACGCTTGCCCTCTCCGTCACCGGTGTCCTCGACGAGCCCGACCGACTCGAGCTTGCGCAGGTGGTAGCTCGTGGCGCCGCTGTTGGTGTCGAGCTTCACGGCGAGGTCGGTCGCGGTGGCGGGTCCACCCATCCGGAGCTGGGCGAGCAGCCGCGAGCGCAGGGGGTGTGCCAGCACGCGGAGGCTCTCGGGGGTGAGCCAGATGTTCTCCGGCGTCGGCTCGGGAGGGAAGTCGGTGGTGTCGTGTGCAGCCATACTGTGCACAATACCTCTGCACACTCTGTTTGCACAAGATCTTTGCACGTATGCCGCTGGGTTGCGTTTGCGCAGGTCAGGCGACCTTTCGTGGGAGGCTGGCTCCGATTTGGGCCGGGGCGGTCCAGCCCGTAACATTGATGAGGTTGTGCACCGGGCGCCTGCGAACCCAGCCACCCACCTCAAGGGGAGGGGCGACGCGGACCGAGCCCAGCGGCATACGGCATCACTCAGACAGCAAAGGCAGACTCCATTGCGCACGTACACCCCGAAGCCCGGCGAGGTCACTCGCACGTGGCACGTCATCGACGCGACCGACGTCGTGCTCGGCCGTCTCGCGAGCCAGACTGCGGTCCTGCTCCGGGGCAAGCACAAGCCGCAGTTCGCGCCGCACGTCGACACCGGTGACTTCGTCATCATCATCAACGCCGAGAAGGTCGCCCTGACGGGCGCCAAGGCGGAGCAGAAGAAGGCCTACCACCACTCCGGCTTCCCGGGCGGTCTCAAGGCGACGTCCTACACCGAGCTGCTCGCCAAGAGTCCCGAGAAGGCCGTCGAGAAGGCCGTCCGCGGCATGCTCCCGAAGAACTCGCTGGCCCGCCAGCAGCTCTCCAAGCTCAAGGTCTACCGCGGCGCCGAGCACCCGCACCAGGCCCAGAAGCCCGTCCCCTTCGAGATCTCCCAGGTCGCGCAGTAAGCGTCACGTGCGCTACTGACTGAGCCCCACTGCGTAGAAAGAGAAGCACGTGACTGACATTGTGAACGAGGGCGTCCTCGACACCGACGAGCCGGAGCTGACCGAGTACACCTCGGAGTCAGATACCTCCGTC
>DASUQN010000645.1:0-3927 GCA_036280515.1 Intrasporangium sp.
CCCGAGGACGTCGCGGGCGCCGTCGCCTACTTCGCCTCCGACGACTCCACCTACGTCACCGGACAGACCGTCAGCGTCAGCGGCGGCCTGACCATGAGCTGAAACGGACTGCACCATGGCCTTCGAGACCATCCTCAACGATGAGCTGATCGAGAAGTACTCCGGCGCCGGCCACTGGGTCGACCGCACCATCACCGACTACCTCGACGACTGGGCCGAGCGCACGCCCGACAAGGTGGCCTTCATCGACTCCCGCCGCGAGATCACCTACGGGCAGCTGCGCGCCGAGGTGGACCGCTGTGCCCTGGGCCTGCTCGAGCTCGGCATCCAGCCCGGCGAGGTCGTCTCGTTCCAGCTGCCCAACTGGATCGACTGGGTCATCCTGCACTACGCGTGCACTCGCATCGGGGTCGTGAGCAACCCGCTCATCCCGATCTACCGGGCCCGCGAGGTCGGCTTCATGGTGGGCCTGGCAGAGTCCAAGCTCGTCGTCGTGCCGCGGGAGTTCCGGAACTTCGACCACCTCGCCATGATCGAGCAGCTGCGCCCCGACTGGCCGGCCCTCGAGCACGTCCTCGTCGTCGGCGGGCCCGAGGCGCCGGACTCCTGGGAGGAGTTCATGGCGACGCCGTGGGAGGAGCGGCGGGAGCCTGACTCGCTCGCCGCGCTGCGGCCGGACCCCAACGACGTCACCCTGCTCATCTTCACCTCCGGGACGACGGGCGAGCCCAAGGGCGTCATGCACACCCACAACACGGCCGTCGCTGCCAACAACCCGCTCCCCGAGCGGCTCGGCATCACGTCCGACAGCGTCATCCACATGGCCTCGACGCTGGCCCACCTCACCGGGTTCCTCTACGGCGCAAGGCTCCCCGTGCAGAATGGCGCCACCGGCGTGCTCCAGGACGTGTGGGACCCGAAGGTGTTCGTCGACCTCATCGAGCAGCACGGGATCACCTACACCTCGGCGGCGACGCCCTTCCTCCACGACACCCTGTCCGTCGAGGGGATCGGCGAGCGCAAGGTCGGCAGCCTCGTCCGCTTCTGCTGCATGGGTGCGCCGATCCCACGCGCCATGGTGCGCCTCGCCAAGGAGATCCTGCCCCAGATGCTCGTGCTCGGCGGGTGGGGACAGACCGAGAATGCCCTGGTCACGCTCAGCCGGCCGGGCGACCCGGAGGACAAGATCGTCGAGACCGACGGCTACCCGTGGCCGGGCATGGAGATCCGCACCGCCGAGCTCGACTCCCCCAACGCGGTTCCGGCCGGGACGGAGGGGCGCCTCCAGGTTCGTGGGCCGTTCCTCTTCGTCGGCTACACCAAGCGGCTCGAGATGACCCGGGCGAGCTTCGAGGAGGGCGGCTGGTTCGACACCGGCGACCTCGCCATCATCGATGAGGACGGCTACGTCAAGCTGTCCGGGCGGACCAAGGACGTCATCATCCGCGGTGGCGAGAACATCCCGGTCGTCTATGTCGAGAACGCACTCTACGAGGACCCGCGGATCGAGGGCGTGGCCGTCGTCGGCATGCCCGACGAGCGGCTCCAGGAGCGTGCCGTCGCCTGCGTGACCCTCAAGCCGGGGGCCACCCTCAGCTTCCAGGACATGCAGGACTTCCTCCGCCAGCGTGGGGTGGCCCGGCAGTACTGGCCGGAGCGGCTCGACATCCTCGACGAGCTGCCGCGGACGCCGAGCGGGAAGATCCTCAAGTACCAGCTGCGCGACCGCTACGCGGGGGTGTCGGAATGAGCACCGCCTACCTCGTCGCGGGAGTACGCACCCCCATTGGGCGGTATGCCGCTGGGCTGGCTCCCGTGCGCACCGACGACCTCGCTGCCCACGTCCTCTCCTGCCTCATGGACCGCCTCCCAGCCGTGGACTGGGGGCAGGTGGACGACGTCATCCTCGGCTGCGCCAACCAGGCGGGCGAGGACAACCGCAACGTCGCCCGGATGGCCGGGCTGCTCGCGGGCCTGCCGGTCCAGGTGCCCGGCATGACCGTCAACCGGCTCTGCGCCTCCGGCCTCGACGCAGTCGGTGCGGCTGCGCGGGCGGTGCGGGCCGGTGACGCCGACCTCGTCATCGCCGGCGGGGTCGAGAGCATGACGCGTGCCCCGCTCGTCATGCCCAAGCCCGACGCCGCCTGGTCGCGCCGGGCCGAGGTGCACGACACCACGATCGGCTGGCGCTTCGTCAACCCCCGTATGGAGGACCGCTACGGCACCGACTCGATGCCGGGCACGGCACAGATCGTCGCCGACGAGTACGGGGTCTCGCGCGAGGACCAGGACGCCTTCGCGCTCCGGTCGCAGGAGCGCGCCGCCAAGGCCATCTCGTCGGGTCGGCTGGCGCGAGAGATCGTCTCCGTCGAGGTGCAGGGGCGCAAGGGCGCCGTCACCGTGGTCGACACCGACGAGCACCCTCGAGAGACCTCCCTCGAGGCGCTCGCCGCCCTGCGGCCGATCTTCCCCGGTGGCAGTGTCACTGCCGGCAACGCCTCCGGTATCAACGACGGTGCAGCAGCGCTGCTCATCGCATCGGAGGAGGCGGTCTCGCGCTTCGGGCTGACCCCGCTCGCACGGGTCACCGCCTCGCTCTCGGTCGGCGTCGAGCCGCGCGTCATGGGCATCGGCCCCGACCCGGCGGTCAAGGCGCTCCTCGCCCGGACCGGCCTCGAGGTCAGTGACATCGACCTGTTCGAGCTCAACGAGGCCTTTGCCTCACAGTCTCTCGCCGTGCTCCGTGCCCTCGGGCTTCCTGACGACGCCGAGCACGTCAACCCCAACGGTGGCGCCATCGCCCTCGGCCACCCGCTCGGCATGAGCGGCGCCCGGCTGGCCCTCACTGCGGCCGTCGAGCTCGCCGACCGGGGTGCCACACGCGCCGTCGCCACGATGTGCGTCGGCGTCGGCCAGGGTGGCGCCCTCCTGCTGGAGGCGGTGTGATGACGAACTCCCACACGCCAGCCACGGGGACTGTCGGGGGGAGCGCGGGGGGCGGAGCCCCCAGTGGGTCGGCATACGGCCCCTTCGACACGCTCCTCACGGAGGTCACGGACGGTGTCCTGCTCGTGACGTTCAACCGGCCCGAGGTGCGCAACGCGATGAACCGGCAGGTCCAGCTCGACCTGAGGGCCGTCCTCGACACCGCGCGTGCGGACGACTCCGTCGGTGCGGTCGTCTTGACCGGCGCGGGCGAGAAGGCGTTCATCGCCGGCGCCGACATCTCGCAGGTCACCGGCTACACGAAGCTGACCGCGCTCGACTCGGACCTGCAGCGGCTCTTCGACCTCGTCGAGGACTTCCCCAAGCCGACCATTGCCGCAGTCAACGGATTCGCGCTCGGCGGCGGCTGTGAGATCGCGATGTCGTGCGACATCCGGATCGCCTCGCAGACAGCGCGATTCGGTCTACCTGAGACGGCACTCTCCGTACTGCCCGGCGCCGGCGGCACCCAGCGACTCGGCCGGCTCATCGGCACCGGCCGCGCGATCGAGCTCATCCTCACCGGGCGGATGGTCGACGCGGCCGAGGCCGAGCGGATCGGGCTCGTCACCGCCGTGACCGAGCCGGACGAGCTCATCGCCACGGCACGGGAGCTCGCCGCGACGAGCCTCGCCCGCGGCCCGCTGGCCACGCGGCTCGCCAAGCTCGTCATCCGGGCCGGCATGGACGCCGACCAGCGGACCGGCCAGGTCGTCGAGCGCCTCGCCCAGGCCGTGCTCTACGAGAGCGAGGACAAGCTCGAGGGCACGGCCGCGTTCCTCGGCAAGCGCCCACCGCAGTTCACCGGTCGCTGACGTCGCTGACCGTCGACCCCATCCCAGGAGACCACCATGGACCTGTCCCTCACCGAGGACCAGCTCGGCTTCAAGGCGCTCGCGCGCGACTTTCTCGACAAGGAGGTCGTGCCCTACCGAGCCGAAT
>DASUQN010000646.1:0-3932 GCA_036280515.1 Intrasporangium sp.
GACCGGTGGGCCGGTATCGCGAGCGGGGTCAACAACGCCGTGGCCCGGGCCGGCAGCCTGCTGGCGGTCGCCGCCATCCCTGCCGTCGTCGGCCTCAGCGGGGCTGACTACCAGCAGCCGGAGGCGTTCGATGCGGGGTACGTCAGCGCCATGTGGATCTGTGCCGTCATGCTCGCCGCCGGCGGCGTCGTGTCCTGGCTGCTCATCCGGAACCCCGAGCCCACCGAGGTCGCAGCAGTCCAGCCAGCCCGCGAGGTCACGGTCGAAAGGCAGCCAGCCCAGCGGCATACGGTCACTGCGGGGTGGTCCTGCGCCGGTTCGGAGGGGTGTCCCGGTATGGCCATCGGGTATTCCCGTGTCATTGACGCCGACGTGTCGCAACGATCGCAACCCGGACATCAGAGACCTGAGGAGGCAGAGTGACCAGTACGACCGAGAGCGCGACCCTGGCTGAGTACTCGGACGCCGACCTCGCCCTGGACCTGCGCTGGTGGGCGGCAGCGAACTACCTGACCGTCGGGCAGATCTACCTCCAGGACAACGCGTTGCTCGACGAGCCCCTCGCCGTCGACCACATCAAGAAGAGGCTGCTCGGCCACTGGGGCACCAGTCCAGGGCTCTCGATGGTCTACGCCCTGCTCAACCGGCTCATCCGGCGCACCGGCTCTGACTGGCTCTACATCACCGGTCCCGGTCATGGTGGGCCCGCCCTTGTGGCGAGTGCCTACCTCGACGGCACCTACTCCGAGATCTACCCGGACGTGAGCCGCGACGCGGAGGGCCTACGCCGGCTGTTCCGGCAGTTCTCCACGCCGGGCGGCGTGCCGAGCCATGTCAGCGTCCAGACGCCGGGCAGCATCCACGAGGGCGGCGAGCTCGGCTACGCACTCGCCCATGCCGCAGGTGCGGCGTTCGACCACCCGGACCTCTTCGTCGCGTGCGTCGTCGGTGACGGCGAGGCCGAGACCGGTCCCCTCGCCGGGTCCTGGCGGCTCCCGTACTTCGCCAACCCGCGCCGCGACGGGGCGGTCCTGCCGATCGTCCACCTCAACGGGTACAAGATCGCGGGCCCGACCGTCTTTGGTCGCAGCAGCGACCAGGACGTCGCGGGGTACCTCTCGAGCCAGGGGTGGGACCCGATCGTCGTCAGCGGCGACGACCCCAACGCTGTCTTCCGCGAACTGTGGCGGGCGCTCGTCACGTCCTATGGCGCGATCATGCGGCTGCGCGAGACGGCGCGCGCCGGCGATCGCAGCGAGGCCGTGCGCCACACGTGGCCGGCGATCATCCTGCGTACGCCCAAGGGCTGGACCGGCCCTGAGGTCGTCGACGGGGTGCAGGTCGGGGGCACGAACCGCAGCCACCAGGTGCCGCTCTCCGGCGTGCGGGACGACCCCGGCCACCTGGCCATGCTCGAGGAGTGGATGCGCAGCTACCACCCAGAGGACCTCTTCGAACCGGACGGTCGCCTCGCCGACGACCTGGCAAGGCTCGCGCCGGATGGCGACAAGCGGATGGCGGCAACCCCGTATGCCAACGGCGGCCGGCTGCGTGCGGAGCTGCCGCTGCCGGACCTGAGCCGCTTCGCACTCGACGTCGACCAACCAGGCCGGCTCTGGCACGAGAGCACGAGACCCCTCGGCGAGCTCATGCGTGAGATCTATGCCGCGGACACCCGGCCCGACGGCGGCGGCACCTTCCGGCTGTTCTGCCCCGACGAGACGGCGAGCAACCGGCTCCAAGCGGTCTTCGAGGCGACCGACCGCTGCCTCCAGGCGCCTGCAGCCGGGACAGACGAGAGCCTCTCTCCCGACGGCCGGGTCATGGAGGTGCTCTCCGAGCACCTCTGCTCGGGCTGGCTCGAGGGCTACCTGCTGACCGGACGGCACGGCCTGTTCGCGACGTACGAGGCCTTCGCGATGGTCTCGGCCTCGATGACGGTCCAGCACGTCAAGTGGATGCAGCACGCTCAGGAACTGCCGTGGCGCGTCCCCATCTCGTCGCTCAACATCCTCCTGACGAGCACGTGCTGGCGCAACGACCACAACGGCTTCTCGCACCAGGGACCCGGGCTCATCGACTCGCTCCTGCCGCTCGCCCCCGGCGTGGTGCGCGTCTGGCTGCCGCCGGACGCCAACAGCGGCCTGTCGATCATGGACCACTGCCTGCGCAGCACCGACCACGTCAACCTCATCGTCCTGGACAAGCAACCCCACCTGCAGTACCTCTCGCTCGACGAGGCCAACGCACACTGCGCCGCTGGCGCCGGCATCTGGGAGTGGGCCTCGAACATCCCTGCCACGGAGCGGCCCGACATCGTCCTCGCCTGTGCCGGTGACGTAGCGACGCAGGAGACCCTGGCCGCGGCCGAGCTGCTGCGCGAG
The DNA here is from genome assembly GCA_036280515.1 of Intrasporangium sp. Lineage (GTDB taxonomy): Bacteria > Actinomycetota > Actinomycetes > Actinomycetales > Dermatophilaceae > Intrasporangium. The sequence continues at coordinate 2,385 of DASUQN010000646.1, forward strand.
CACACGCCGGAGCTCAAGGTCCGGGTCGTCAACATCGTCGACCTCATGGCGCTGCTGCCCGAGAACGACCACCCCCACGGCTTCCCCGACTCGGTCTTCGACGGGCTGTTCACGAGCGACGTCGACGTGATCTTCGCCTTCCACGGCTACCCACGGGCGGTCCACCAGCTCATCCACGGCCGGTCCGACCCCGGGCGCTTCCACGTGCGCGGCTTCAGCGAGCAGGGCACGACGACGACGCCGTTCGACATGGTGGTGCTCAACCGCACGTCCCGGTACCACCTCGCCCAGGAGGCGCTCCGCCGCACGCTTCGTCGCCCACCGGCTTGGCGGGCCCTGACGGACTTCTGCACGGAGCAGCTGTCGCGGCACCACCACTACATCCGCGAGCACCTCGAGGACCTCCCGGAGATCCGCGACTGGACGTGGTCCGGCTGATCCGGCACCAGCCTTCGGCTGCCCGATAGCCTGCCGTCGTGGCCACCAGCGTCTATGTCGCGTCCTCCGAAGGGCTGTCGGGCAAGTCCGCCGTGGCCCTCGGCCTGCTCGACCAGCTGAGCCGGCGCGTCGAGCGAGTCGGCGTCTTCCGCCCGATCGTGAGGTCGGAGAGCGCCGAGAGCGACCACGTGCTCGACCTGCTGCTCTCGCGTCTCGACACCGGACTCACCGCGGCGGAGGCGTCCGGCGTCGGCTACGAGGACGTCCACGGCGATCCCGAGGGCGCGATGGCGACCATCGTCGACCGCTTCCACACCGTGGCCGAGCGGTACGACGCGATGCTCGTCATCGGCTCGGACTACACGGACGTCACGTCCCCGACCGAGTTCTCCTACAACGCACGCATCGCGGCCAACCTCGACGCGCCGATGGTCCTCGTCATCTCGAGCAAGGGACGCACTCCCGAGCACGTGCGGGTGGCGGCGGAGATCGCCTCGGAGGAGGCGAGGACGCACCACGCACGCGTGCTCGCCGTCGTCTCCAACCGGGCCGTGCCCGAGGCTGTCCCGGCCACGCGGGCGGCGTTGGTGGAGGCGCTCGGCGACACAGCGGCATACGTCATCCCGAGTGCCCCGGTGCTCGAGTCGCCGACGGTGCGCGACCTCCTGACGGCGGTCGATGGCACCCACCTCTACGGAGACGACGAGCTGCTCGACCGCGAGGCCATCGGCCTCGTGGTCGCTGCCATGACCCTGCCCAACGTCCTCGACCGCCTCTTCGAGGGCTGCGTCGTCATCACCCCGCCTGACCGCGGTGACGTGCTCCTCGGCCTGCTGCTCGCCCACCGGTCGCAGACCCTGCCGAGCCCGTCGGGGATCGTCCTCAACGGCGGCTTCGACCTGCCTGCCCCGATCGCGACGCTCGTCGAGGGCCTCGAGGTGCACGTGCCGGTGATCAGCTGTGCGACCGGGACGATGCAGACCGCCGCGACGCTCTCGGGTGTGGTGCCGCGGCTGACCCGCTCGGCGTCGCGCAAGATCGAGACCGCGCTCAGCCTGTTCGACGAGCACGTCGACGGCGCAGAGCTGCTCGACCGCCTCAAGGTCTCGC
>DASUQN010000647.1:0-3623 GCA_036280515.1 Intrasporangium sp.
ACACCAGGGTTGCGGCGGATCGCCAGCACCATCGCCTTGGCGAGGACGAGCAGCGGCGTGACCTTGACCTCGCGGAACTCCCGCGACGCCTTGAGCCGGTCGACGAGCTCCATCGTCTTCGTCACGTCGACTGTGACCCACTCGGTGACGTGGGGCGCCGTGAACGCGGAGCCGACCATCGCCTGAGCGGTCATCTTGCGCACCCCCTTGATCGGGATGCGCTCCTCTCGCTCAACGAAGCCGAAGGGTGCGTATGCCGCTGGGCTCGCGGCCGCGGCCCCGTTCACTCCCAGCGCGGCGGGCTCAGCGACCGGCTGCACAGCGCCACCGGCGAAGGACTGGACGTCCTCGCGGGTGATGATGCCGTCGGCGCCCGACCCCTGCACGGACCAGAGGTCGACGCCGAGGTCCTTGGCCAGCTTGCGAACCGGCGGCTTGGCCCTCGGTCGACCCTCACGGGCGACCGGCGCCACCGACGCCACGGCGGGAGCCGGCGCCTCGGTGCGCGGGGTCCGGACCGCCTCCTCGGCGATGGGCTCGTGCTCCGCCACCTGCTCGGTCTCGGTCGGAGCGGACTCACGAGCGGAGGTCGGCTGAGAGACCGCGCCGCTCGGAGCCGCCTGTTTGCGGGCTCGGCGTGCCGTCGCCCCGGCCTTGGCGCCGTAGCCGACGAGGATCGCCTCCTGCTGGTCCGCCTTGTCGGGCGCCGCGGTGTCCGCCGCGGGCGCGGCCGGCTCCTCGTCGCCGCCCTGGCCGTCGTCGATCGTGATGATCGGGGTGCCGACGTCGACGGTGTCACCGACCTCGACGAGCAGGTCCTTGACGGTGCCGGCCCACGGGATGGGCAGCTCGACGAGCGACTTGGCGGTCTCGACCTCGAGGACCATGTCGTTGACCTTGACGGTGTCGCCCGGCGCGACCTTCCACTCGACGATCTCGGCCTCGACGAGGCCCTCACCCGGGTCGGGGAGCTTGAACGTTCGGATTGCCACTATCGGAAGCCTCTCTGCACTCGTTCAGAAGGACAGGGCGCGGTCGACGCCGTCGAGGATCCGGTCCAGGTCGGGGAGGAAGTCCTCCTCCATCCGGCTCGGCGGGTACGGGATGTTGGCGCCGTTCACCCGGATGACCGGGGCCTCGAGCTCGTAGAAGCACTGCTCGGTCACCAGCGCCGAGATCTCCGCGGCCATGCCGAGGAAGCTGCTCGCCTCGTGGACGACGACGAGCCGACCCGTCTTCTGCACGGACGACACGATCGCGTCGATCGGCAGCGGCGACAGGGAGCGCAGGTCGATGACCTCGATCGACGTTCCCTCGGCCTCTGCTGCGGCAGCCGACTCGAGCATCGTCTTCACGACGGGGCCGTAACCGAGGAGCGTGACGTCCGTGCCCTCGCGGATGACGTTCGCCTCGAAGAGACCACGCGGCGCCTCCGAGGCGGCCGTGTCGTACTCGCCACGGTCGTGGTAGCGGCGCTTCGGCTCGAAGAACATGACCGGGTCGTCGCACTCGATGGCCTGCTGGATCATCCAGTGCGCGTCCTCCGGGTTCGAGCAGGAGACGACGCGCAGTCCGGCCGTGTGGGCGAAGTAGGCCTCCGGGCTCTCCGAGTGGTGCTCCGGGCTGCCGATGCCGCCACCGAACGGGATGCGGATGACGATGGGCATCTTGAGGGCACCGAGCGAGCGGGCCCGCATCTTTGCCACCTGGCTGACGATCTGGTCGAAGGCCGGGTAGACGAAGCCGTCGAACTGGATCTCGCACACCGGCCGGTAGCCGCGCAGGGCCATCCCGACCGCGGTCCCGACGATGCCCGACTCGGCGAGGGGCGAGTCGATGACGCGCTCCTCGCCGAAGTCCTTCTGCAACCCCTCCGTGATCCGGAAGACGCCGCCGAGCTTGCCGATGTCCTCGCCGATGAGCACGACCTTGGGGTCCTTCTCCATGGCCTTGCGCAGCCCGCTGGTGAGGCTCTTGCCGAGGGTGACCTTCTCGAGTGCCATCACTTCGCCTCCTCGAAGCTCGCCTGGTAGGCAACGAAGGCGGCGCGCTCCGCCTCCATGACCGGGTGGTCCTCGGCATAGATGTGGTCCCACATCGTCTCGCCCGGGGGTGTCGCCATGGTGATGCAGCCCTGGCGGAGCTCCGCGGCGAACGAGTCCGCCTCCTCGTCGACCCTGGTGAAGAACGCGTCGTCGGCCCAGCCCTCGTGGGACAGGTAGGTCTTGAGGCGCTGGATCGGGTCGCGGAACTTCCACTGCTCGACCTCGGCCGAGACGCGGTACTTCGTCGGGTCGTCGGCCGTCGTGTGCGCGCCCATCCGGTAGGTGAAGGCCTCGATGAGCAGCGGGCCGTTACCGTTGCGGGCCTCGTCGAGGCAGTGCTGCGTCACCGCGTAGGTGGCGAGGACGTCGTTGCCGTCGACCCGCATGCCGGGGAAGCCGAAGCCGCGGGCCCGCTGGAAGAGCGGGATGCGGGTCTGCTTGGAGACCGGCTCGGAGATGGCCCACTGGTTGTTCTGGCAGAAGAAGACGACCGGGGCGTCGAACGAGGCGGCGTAGACGAAGGCCTCGTTGACGTCGCCCTGCGAGGACGCGCCGTCACCGAAGTAGCAGATGACCGCGGTGTCCCGCTCGGGGTCGCCGGTGCCGACGTTGCCGTCCATCTTGACGCCCATCGCGTAGCCCGTGGCATGCAGGGTCTGGGCGCCGATGACGATGGTGTAGAGGTGGAAGTTGTGGTCCCTGGGGTCCCACCCACCCTGGCTGACGCCGCGGAAGAGCTGCAGCGAGCTCTGCGGGTCCATGCCGCGCACAAAGCCGACGCCGTGCTCGCGGTAGGTGGGGAAGCACATGTCGTGCGGCTTCAGCGCGCGGCCCGAGCCGACCTGGGCCGCCTCCTGGCCGAGCAGGCTGGGCCACAGTCCGAGCTCGCCCTGGCGCTGGAGGGCATATCCCTCGGCGTCGAGGCGGCGGATGAGGACGAGGTCGCGGTAGAAGCTCCGCAGGTCCTCCGGCGTGAGGTCCGCGACGTACTTGTCGTAGTCGGGATGGGAGAGACGCTCCCCCTCGGGGGTCAGCAGCTGGATCATGTCCGGGCCGCCGTCGCCGACCGCCGGGGTCGGTTCGTGCAGCTCGGCGACTACCTTGTCGCTCACTGGGGCTCCTTCACCGGAGTGGATTTCCGGCATTTCTGGTCGGGCCGCGCGCGGGGTTCCCCCGCCCAACGGCTGTGTCACACGGGCCCGCCGAGGGTGACGGCGGACACACGATGTCCTCGGGACGGAACTTACCGGAGGCCCGCGCAGATCTCACAATGCGGACGGCCGGAGCGACCCCTTGCCTTGGCGCCATCGAGCCTCTCGAGCACTCCCCGCCACTATTCACTTGCCCCACGCAAGTGGTCCCGCTAGCGTCGCTTGCATCATGCAAGTCCACAGAAAGGCACAACTCATGAGCACCGACCTCACGATGAGCTTCACCGTGGAGCAGATGCCGCAGCACGTCTTCGAGGCGGTCAACGACGTTCGCAGCTGGTGGTCCGGCAACGTCGTCGGCGAGACAGGCACGCTGGGAGCCGAGTGGACGTACAGCGTTCCCGACATCCACTTCTCGAAGTTCCGT
>DASUQN010000648.1:0-7018 GCA_036280515.1 Intrasporangium sp.
GCCAGGCTGAGCACCACGAGGGCCTGGAGGCTGCGGATCGAGGCGCGACCCAGCCGGTCCTGCCAGGGTCCGGTCCGGGCCGTGGGAGGCTGCGGTGCGTTCATGACGGAACTCTTCCACAGCGCGTCGGCTATCCGTCGACAAGCAGCCCGCGAAGGGGTCCCTGGAGCCGGTCGGTCCGCCGGGACACGTGCTCGAGGAGCCTGAGCCGGTGGGTGGGCGGCAGCCCGTCGCGCTGGCGGCGGACCTGTTCCTCCGCGATGGGGCGCCAGACCTCGTCGATGACGGTGTGCGGGTCGCCGGCCACGGCCTCCTTCGGCTGCTCGGTGTGCTCGGACCACAGACGCAGCCGCGTGTCGCGGGCGAGGTCCGGGTCGCAGGTGAGCACGTTCATCTCGGTGTCGTTGAAGAGGGAGTGCTCGTTGAGGTTGGCCGAGCCGATGGTGAGCCACCGGTCGTCGATGATGCCGACCTTGGCGTGCACGTAGACCGGCGCCGAGTTGCCCCGGTCGTGTGCGGAGATCGTGGTGGCGAGCAGCCGGTCCGATCCGCCGTCGGCCTCGAGCAGACGACCGAGCTGGCCACGCGTCGTGTCGGCTCCGGTGGTCGGCCGCGCAGGCAGCAGCAGGAGCAGTCGGAAGTCGTCGCCGGGCGGATGGGCGAGCTTGTCGGAGAGGATGTCGACGACCTCTGGCGACCAGAGGAACTGGTTCTCGAGATAGATGAACCGCTCGGCCGCGGTCAAGGCGTGCAGGTAGGCCTCGAGGATGGTGAACTCGCCACGCGGCAGGAACGTGTAGACCTGCTCGGGCACCGTCCGGAGCACCTGCACCTCGACGCCGCCGGCGGGTGGAGGCTCGACGGGCTGCGGGAGGTGGTCGGTCGTGACGTCGTTCCAGCGGTGGACGAAGTGTCGGGCCACGTCCGCGACCGCGGGCCCACGCAGGCGCACCGTCACGTCGTGCCACCCGAGCGGGTCCCGGGGCGGGTGGGTCTCCTCGTCGTGGCGGTCGGCCTGGAGGGCGGTGAGGTCGATCCCGCCGACGAACGCGAGGTCACCGTCAACCACGACGATCTTCTCGTGGTGGCAGTGGAGGGTGCGCTCACGCTTGTCCAGTGCACACTCGACCCGGCTGTCCCGGACGAACTCGTCACGAGCCCGCTCGATCATCCGGCGCGTCGGCCGGAACGCCGGCACCGGTGGTCCGGCCCAGAGGAGCAGACGGACCGGAACGCGCTGCGCGACCTCGGCGAGCAGCTCACGCAACGCGACCGCGCCGTCGCCACGGCTGAGCTCGAAGCCCGGCTCGGCATGCCAACCGGCGATGTGGACGTACTCCCGCGCGTCGCGGATGGCCGACTCGATCCGGGGCAGGGCGGCCGCGCCGTCGATGAGGACGTCGAGGCTGTTGCCGGTCCGCACCGGGGCGCGGGTCGACCACCACGTCGGCTCCTCCGGCACCGTGAGGGCATCGGTCCAACCGAGCCTGCCGAGGCGCCGGAGGTGGTGGCGGCGCAGCACTGTCTCGAGTCCGTCGCCCAGCTTGGCGTCCAGGCGACCCAGCCGCGATGACAGGTCCATGCCTGCATCGTCGCGCACCTCGGTGGGTAAAAGTGCGCCATGACCCGAGTCGAGGAAGTGCTGAAGGGGATGGACGCCACGCGCGCCTGGCAGGAGGAGCTCTACCGCGACCTGCACGCTCATCCCGAGCTGAGCTCCCACGAGGTGCGGACCGCGGCCGAGGTCGCCGACCGCCTCGGCGCCTTCGGCTACGACGTCAGGCACGTCGGCGGTGGGGTCGTCGGCGTCATTGCGAACGGACCGGGCCGGACCGTTCTCGCGCGCGCCGACATGGATGCGCTGCCGGTGACCGAGCTGACCGGACTGCCGTATGCATCGAAGGTCACCGCCGTGGACGAGTCGGGCGCGACCGTCGGCGTCTCGCACGCTTGCGGGCACGACGTCCATGTCACCTGCCTGCTCGGTGCCGCCGCGTCTCTCGCTGACGAGCGGGACACCTGGGGCGGCACCTTCATCGCGCTCTTCCAGCCGGCCGAGGAGACCGGCGCCGGCGCCCGCGGCATGGTCGACGACGGCCTGACCGACAAGATCCCCCGACCGGACGTTGCGTTCGCGCAGCACGTCCTCGGCCACGAGGCCGGGGTGGTCGGCACGCATTCCGGCCCGGCCTTCTCCGCGGGGGACAGCGTCCGGATCACGGTGCACGGCAAGGGATCCCACGGGTCGATGCCGCATCTGGGTGTCGACCCAGTGGTGCTCGCCGCCTCGATCGTGCTCAGGCTGCAGACGATCGTCGCGCGCGAGACCAAGCCGGGGGAGTTCGCCGTGGTCACCGTCGGCAGCAGCATCGCCGGGACGAAGAGCAACATCATCCCCGACCGCGCCGTCCTGCTGGTCAACATCCGGACCTACGACGAGACGGTCCGGGAGCGGGTCATCGCCGGCATCGAGCGGATCGTCCGGGCGGAGTGTGCGGCCTCCGGGTCACCCGCTCCGCCGACATTCGAGTACTACGACCAGTTCCCGCTGACCGACAACGACCCGGACGTCACTGCCAGGGTCAGCGAGGCCTTCCGGTCACACTTCGGCGCCGCCCGTGTCATCGGGCTGGGGCGCGTCACCGCCAGCGAGGACTTCAGCCGGCTCCCCGACGCATTCGGGACCCCCTACACCTACTGGGGTGTGGGTGGCTTCGCCCCGGAGCAGCCGTCGTATCCCAACCACTCCCCGTACTTCGCGCCGACCCTGCAGCCAACGCTGACCGCAGGCACCGAGGCCCTCGTCGTGGCGGCGCTGGCCTACCTCGGGGAGGACTGACGGGACGAAACCGGCGCCGAAGTACCGTCAGCTTCGTGGGATCCAGCGTTCCGCGAGCTCGACGTCCGTCGGCGGTGGTCCGGGCAGGGGTGCGGGACCGCCCCGCTGACGCTGGGCGCGCATCGCCTCGAGCTGCAGCGCGAGGTAGCGGCGCCGGAGCAACACCGTGCGCTCGGTGTCGCCCACCCGGATCGCGGTCGCCTGCTCGAGGATCATGGCGATGTCGTTGAAGACGAGGCCGGGCCGCAGCACTCCGGCATCCGCAGCGCGGCTGAAAAGCTGTGATCCCAAGGCGATTGCCCGTTCGGAGAGTGCCCCGAGCTCGGGGGTCGGGGCGAAGGTCCCGGCCAGCCGGACGGTCAGGGCGTGCACGTCCTCGTCGACGATCTCGGTGATGAACGTGACGAACCCCTGCCATGGGTCGGCACCGCTCGCGAGGGAGCGCTCGGCCGCCGCGATGTAGCGGTCGAGGCCCTCCGCGCACAGGCTGGCGAGCATGGCCTCCTTGTTGGCATAGCGCCGATAGAGCGCACTGATGCCGACGCCCGCCTCGCTGGCCACTGCCGCGATGGGTGCGGACGGGTCTCGGAGGAACACGGTGCGGGCCGCGTCGAGGATCAACGCGTCGTTACGAGCGGCCTGGGCCTTCCGGCCCGGCAGTGCTGCAGGTGCGGCGGTCATGTCGGCCATCCTAGGGCTTGTGCGGAACGGATCATTCCGTTACTGTAGAACGGAACGCTCTATTCCGTTCATGACAACAGGGAGAAGACATGAGCAGCACCGAGATCCGATCTCACATCCAGCCCTTCACCGTCGACGTCCCGCAGGCCGACATCGACGACGTCCTCGACCGGCTGGCCAGGGCCCGCTGGACGGACGAGATCGAGGGGTCCGAGACGTCGTACGGCGTCCCGCTGGCCCGGGTCCGCCAGCTCGCCGACCACTGGCGCACCAGCTTCGACTGGCGTGCCGTGGAGGCCCGGCTCAACGCCTACCCGCAGTTCACGACGACGATCGACGGCCAGAACGTCCACTTCATCCACGCCCGGTCCGGGCGCCAGGGCGGGCTCCCGCTCATCCTCACCCACGGCTGGCCCGGGTCCGTCCTCGAGTACCTCGACATCATCGAGCCCTTGACCGAGGCCGGCTTCGACCTCGTCATCCCGTCGATCCCGGGCTACGGGTTCTCCGGACCGACGACCGAGCCCGGCTGGGACAACGTCCGGATCGCCCGGGCCTGGGCCGAGCTGATGAACCGCCTCGGCTACGAGCGCTACGGGGCGATGGGCAACGACGCCGGTTCGATGATCTCTCCCGAGGTGGGACGCCTGGACCCCGAGCACTGCGTCGGTGTGCACGTCACACAGCTGTTCTCCTTCCCCACGGGAGACCCGGCGGAGATGGAGGGGCTCACCGAGGACGAGCGGGCCGCCCTGGACGTCCTCACGTGGTTCTGGGAGAACATCGGTGCCTTCAACGTGCTCCAGTCGCAGGCGCCGCAGACCCTTGCCTTCGGGCTTGCCGACTCGCCGGTTGCCCTGCTGGCGTGGAACTCCCAGCTCATGCTCGACCAGGACGACGACTTCCTCGTCGGCAACGTCGCGACCTACTGGTTCACCGGGACCGCCGGTTCCTCGATCCGCCTCTACCGGGAGAACCACCTGGCCCAGCACCGGCCGGCCGGTCCCACGACTGCTCCGACGGCTCTCTCGTCGTGGGGCAACGACTTCCGCTCGATCAGGCGGTTCGCGGAGCGGGACCACTCAGACATCCGGATGTGGCGGCTGCGTGACGGCGGCGGGCACTACGCCGCGCACAACGACACGGCCGTCCTCGTCGGTGACGTCGTCGAGTTCTTCACCAGCCTCTGACCCTCGGTGCGGGAGGGCTCCCGAGGTGCCGCCGACCTCGGGAGCCAGCTCAGCGGCATACGGCATGGTCGTGGTTCGTGAAGTGGTCAGGAATCGAGAAGCGTCGGCCTCGGGGACGCTCCTAGCGTTGACGCCATGACCTCCATCACCGCAGTCACTCTCGAAACCGCCGACCCAGCTGCCGGCCACCGCTTCTACTCCGACGCCTTCGGGCTCAACGGGCAGGTGCGCCTGCGGGCGACCGACGCGCCCACGAACGGCTTCCGCGGGTTCACCCTCTCGCTCACGACGTCGCAGCCGGCCAACGTCAACGCACTCGTCGATGCCGCTGTCGGGGGCGGCGCGACGGTGATCAAGCCGGTCGCGAAGTCGTTCTGGGGCTACGGCGGCGTCGTCCAGGCGCCCGACGGGGCGATCTGGAAGATCGCGACCTCGGCCAAGAAGGACACTGGCCCGGCCACCAAGCAGTTCGACGACCTGGTGCTCCTGCTCGGAGTCGCCGACGTCGCTGCGACCAAGCGGCTCTACCTCGAGCGGGGCCTTGACGTGGCCAAGAGCTTCGGCCGCAAGTATGTCGAGTTCACTACTGGCACAGGTGGGGTCAAGCTGGCGCTCTACGGGCGACGGGCGCTCGCCAAGGATGCCGGTGTGCCCGCCGACGGCTGGGGCTCTCACCGGATCGCCATCCACAGCGACGCGGGGACCTTCACCGACCCCGACGGGTTCGCTTTCGAGACTCTGGCGAACTGAACGAGGCGCTCATGTGCAACCCCCTGTGGCGACGGGCCCTCGAGCAGGCAGACCTATCCCTGATGCTCCCCGAGCGGCAGGTACATGACGTGGAGCCCGACCAGCCCGTGCTCGGCGTCGTCGAACGCCTCGGGCACCGTGCCGATGATGCGGAAGCCGAGACGCTGCCACAGGCGGACGGCTCCCTCGTTGGTTTCCACGACGGCGTTGAACTGGATGGCGCGGTAGCTGGATTCGCGTGCCCAGTCGACGACGTGCCGTCCCAGGGCATAGCCGATGCCCTCGCCCTGGCGGTCCGGGTCGACCATGAATGACGCCGTGGCGACGTGTGAGCCGCGGCCCGGCCGGTTGGGCCCCATCTTCGCCGAGCCGACGACGAGGCCGTCGATGGTGGCGACCACCGTGCGGCCCGGTGCCGCCTCGAGCCAGTAGTCCCGCGCCTCCTCAGGCGTCTCCCCGGGCGGGAGGGCATAGGTGCGGCCCTCATCCGCGATCCATCTGTAGAAGGGATAGATGTGCGGCCAGTCGGCCTCGGTCGCCTCACGGATCTCCATCCCGTCGAGCCTAGGGCCAGCGGGAGCCCCGGCGCCGATCATCCTCATCGGGTCCTCAGGGCGGCCGGCAAGGAGTAATTTCAGAAGCAACGCAGGACCAGAAGGGATTCCTGACCGCCAGCACCGTGTCGACGCGGCCATGTCGGCCCAGCAGATGGAGGGAGCGAATCATGGTGGACAGGACAACGACATCCGCAGCGACCGGGTCACCAGGGTCCGCGGCGGACCGGTCCGCACGTGGCAAGGCTGCCCGGACCTCAACCCCGTTGGAGGCGCACGCCGAGTTCCGGCGAGCCGATCCCGTCGACCCGGTCGGTCTGCTGCTCGGGCAGGCCGAGACGCGCGTGCCGGAGCTGGTGCCGATCCGGCACGGGCGGATGCTGGTCTCGCCGTTCACCTTCTACCGCGGGGCGGCTCTGATCATGGCGGCCGACCTCGCCGGCACGCCGGCGTCCGGACTCGGCACGCAGCTCTGCGGCGACGCGCACCTGGCGAACTTCGGCGGCTACGCATCTCCGGAGCGACGACTGGTCTTCGACATCAACGACTTCGACGAGACCTTCCCGGGGCCGTTCGAGTGGGACGTCAAGCGGCTGGCGGCCAGCTTCGTGGTGGCCGGACGCGACAACGGGTTCACCACCAAGCAGTGCCGGAAGGCGAGCCAGACCGCCGTCGAGAGCTACCGGACCGCCATCCGCACCTTCGCAGGCCAACCCATCCTGACCGTCTGGTACGCCCACCTCGACATCGATGACGTCATCACCCGGTTCGCGGCCACCCTGCCTGACCGGGAACGCAAGAAGCGCAGCGCGGCCCTCAGGGGCGCCCAGAAGGCGCTCGCGAAGGCGCACACCCGCGACAGCCTGCAGGCCCTGGACAAGCTGACCACCCTCGTGGACGGGCGACGTCGGATCATCAGCGACCCGCCACTGATCACCCGTCTGGACGACATGACCGGCCTGGACACCGACGAGGTGCTCGAGCGGCTGACGACGCTGATCGAC
>DASUQN010000649.1:0-3470 GCA_036280515.1 Intrasporangium sp.
GACCTCGAGGACGCCTACTCGCTCGGCGTCCGTTCCGTGCGGGTCGCGACCCACTGCACCGAGGCCGACGTGTCGGCGCAGCACATCAGCAAGGCGCGTGAGCTGGGCATGGACGTCTCCGGCTTCCTCATGATGAGCCACATGAGCACCGCGCCCCAGCTCGCCGCCCAGGCCAAGCTGATGGAGTCCTACGGCGCGCACTGCGTCTACGTCACCGACTCCGGCGGCCGCCTGACCATGGACGGCGTCCGCGAACGGGTGCGCGCCTACCGCGACGTCCTCGACCCCGAGACGCAGCTCGGCATCCACGCCCACCAGAACCTCTCCCTCGCCGTCGCCAACTCGGTCGTCGCGGTCGAGGAGGGCGTCACGCGGGTCGACGCATCACTCGCCGGCCACGGCGCCGGCGCCGGCAACTGCCCCATCGAGCCGTTCGTCGCCGTCGCCAACCTGAACGGCTGGAAGCACCGCTGCGACCTCTTCGCCCTACAGGACGCCGCCGACGACATCGTCCGGCCGCTCCAGGACCGCCCGGTCCAGGTCGACCGCGAGACCCTCACGCTCGGCTACGCCGGCGTCTACTCCAGCTTCCTGCGCCACGCCGAGGCCGCGTCGCAGCGGTACGGCATCGATGTGCGCACCATCCTGCTCGAGGTCGGACGGCGCAACCTCGTCGGCGGCCAGGAGGACATGATCGTCGACATCGCCCTTGACCTCACGGCCGGGGTGGGGCGCACCGCCTAGCCGCGTGGGCCACAGCGGGTGATGTGGCCGCTACAGACTGAAATGCGAGATGTGCGGGAGGATCTGTAGCAATCACTACACAGAGGCACTACATTGGCGACCATCGGCGCACCGGCGTCGATGGTCGCCACGTTCGTGGCGGGGTCCACCGACGCACCCCGGAGGTTCACTCTCATGCCCCTTTCGCCAACTCCACGCCGCTGGCTTGCCGCGGGCGCCACCCTCGGCCTGGCCCTCGTCGCCACGGCCTCTGCCGCAGGCACGACGGCAGAGGCCGCCCCGAAGGAGCCGACGCCACCCGTCACCCTGCAGGGCTTCGTCGACGGGCCCACGAGTCCCGAGGACATCATCGAGGTCCCGGGCTCCGGCGTCGTGATCGTCAGTGGGCTGTCGGACGACCCGCTCTCCACCAGCAGCGTCGGCCACCTCTACGCCGTCGACTCCGCCACCGAGGCCGTGACCGAGATCTGGCCCAACCGCGACTGGTCCGTCGCCTGGGACGAGGCTCGCTACCCCTCGTGCCCCGGCGCGCCGGACGCCACGATCGCGTCGCCGCACGGCATCAACCTGGAGAAGCGGGCCGACGGCGCCTACGACCTCTACGTCGTCAACCACGGCGGCCGCGAGGGGGTCGAGGTCTTCCGGCTCGATCTCACCAACGGCACTGACGGCATCGACCTCACCTGGACCGGGTGCGTCACGATGCCGCGAGGCACCTTCGCCAACGGCGTCGCGCCGCTTCCCGGCAGTGACGGTCTCGTCGTGACCAACTTCTTCGACCCGACGAAGTCCGACCCCTTCTCCCAGATCTTCAGCGATGAGCCCAGCGGCAACCTCATGCGGTGGGAGCTGGAGTCGGGCTGGAGCGTCGTGCCGAACTCGGACCTCGCCGGGCCGAACGGGGTCGTCGTGACCCGCGACGGGCGGACGGCCTTCGTGGCTGAGTGGGGCGGTCGCGAGATCCACCGGATCCCGCTCGACCGCAGCCGGGGAGCCGAGACCTCAGCCGTCGGACGGGCGAGCGTCGCTGTTCCGCTCATGCCGGACAACCTGCGCCTGTCGCACGAGGGCGAGATCCTCGTGACCGGCCAGGACTACACACCGGCCAACGTCATCGCCTGCCAGGCGAACGACCTGTCGAACTGCCCCACCGGGCTCGAGGTGCTCGCCGTCGACCCGAAGCGCATGACGGCGCGGACGATCCACGCGGGCGACCCGGCGGACTTCCGGGCACCAACCGTGGCAGCGCCCGTGGGTGACAGCATCTGGGTGGGGGCCGTCAAGGGCACCCGCATCGCCGTTGTCGACTGAGCGACAAAGGAAGAGGGCCGGTGCTCGTAAACCCACGAGCATCGGCCCCCTTCCGTGCTGCGCCAAGACAACGACGATGCCGTATGCCGCTGGGCTCGGCGTGTGCCCACCCTGGGTCCCCGCCCACCACCTTGGGTCAGGGGCGTCGGGGCCCGGGCTCAGCGGCATACGACATGGGTCTTGTCTTGGCTGCTCAGAACTTGCCGGCGATGAGGCTCTCGAGGAGGAAGACGAAGGTCCGGTGCGCCTCGATCTGCGTCCAGTGGCCGCACTTGGGGATGATGTGCAGCGTGGCGTTCGGCATCGTCTTGGCGAGGTAGGTGCTCGACTCGACCGGCACGATGATGTCGTCGCGGCCGTGCACGCAGAGGGTCTGGTGCGGCAGCGAGGTCAGCTCCTCGTCGGTGAAGGCCGGCGGACCAGCCTTCGGGTCGAACATCGCCGCGTGCGACCGCTTGACGTCCGCGCGCTCGACGTAGGGCATGCGCTCGGTGACGACGCGGTCGACGACCCCGGTCAGCGTGTTCATGTCGTAGACGAACGACTCGAGCAGGGCGCGCAGCGACTCCGGCGTCGGGTCCGCATAGAACGTGCGCAGGTGCTGCAGGCCCGGGGTGATCGGCAGGTCGGGCGCGCCACCCGAGCCCATGAGCAGCATCGTCTCGACGCGCTCCGGCTGTGCAAGGGCCATGCGGATGGAGATCATGCCGCCCATCGAGTTGCCGACGAGGTGGACCTTGTCGACGCCGAGCTTGTCGAGCAGCTCCCACAGCGTCTCGGCCTGGAGCAGGTTGAAGGCCTTCATGCCCGACGGCGGGTTCTCCGGGTGCTCGGAGTCGCCGAAGCCGATCATGTCGGGGGCGAGACAGTAGTACCGGTCGCCGAGCTCCTCGATGACGGCCTTCCAGTTCGACGTCCCGGTGGCGCCCGGGCCCGAGCCGTGCAGGAAGAGCAGCGCCGTCGGGCTGGCCTCCCCGGTCGCGTGGACGCGGTAGGTGACGTCGTTCAGGGTGACGTCGGTGCTGTTGACGGTGGCCATGTGGCCCTACCTCTCTCATGCAGGTTGGTTGAGTCAACTCTGAAACAACCACTACAAGATAGGCAGGTCCTTTCAGGAGGGCAAGGATGCGGTCGCCCCATGGACAGTGCTGCTCCCGGGAGACAGCCGCGGCCTTGAATTCTGAGAGCCTTTCGATCATTCTCTGTTGTAGGCACTACAGGGAGATGTCTGTTCCACGCAGCATCGACGCGAAGGGATCAACGATGATCAGGGAACTTGCCTACATCGGTGTCGCCTCTCCACGCTATGAGGAGTGGCTGACCTACGGGACCGAGGTGCTCGGCTGCGGCCTGGCGCCACGGGGCGAGGATGGCGCCGTGCGGCTGCGGGTCGACGACGCGGTCCACCGCATCAC
>DASUQN010000650.1:0-3460 GCA_036280515.1 Intrasporangium sp.
GTCGCGACGAGCCGAGCACGGCGTAGACGACGAGGGCCGGAGCGCTTGCCCAGAGTCCTGCGATGGCGGGCAGTCCGGCGACCTCGGCGTACGCCATCACCTGTGGGATGAGGTATGCGGAGACGGTGATGCCCGCGAGGAGGTCGCCGCGCAGCCAGGCGCGGTCGTAGGACAGGAGCACCCCCAGCCCAGGTGCGAACCGCGCCCACCGGGCCTTCGGTCCCTCGGTCACCTGCCGAACGTACCGGGACGCAAGCGGTGTGACGCAGCAGACGCGTGGGTTCGGCCACAAGTCGCCGCTGGCGACGCCCCCAAGGAGTGGACTGGGACCAAAGGAAGAAGGCGCCATGAGCACCACCCGCCGGCCCCACGTCCACTGGCCCGCCGCAGCCATGACGGTCGCCCTCTTCCTGCCATCCTGCGACGGTGAGACTCAGGACGCCGCCCTCGGATCGGCTCCGTGAGGTGGCCCCGATGCGTGTGTGCCAGTGCCCCCTCGACCTTCCTCCCTCCCGGACCTTGTGGGCCGGACGCGAAGAGCGCGTCCGCCCGACGGTCCCCCTTGACGCCCGCCCAGCGGCGAACGAGCACGAACCCAGCGCAGGGAACCCCCAAGCGCTTGGGCCCCACGATCCCGACGGGTCGATGACCCCCGCACCAACGGCGCTGTCGGCCGCGTGCGCTCGGGTCTCCAGCCGTCGACCCGTCGTGGATACCGGCCGTATGCCGCTGGGCTGGGCGATCTCGCCGTTGCCCTGATGCTCGGGCTGGGAAGTTTTGACAAACCCTTGACAAACACTGGTCAGACAATCTCACAATGGGATCTCATCGACTCCTCCGGAGTCTGGCCACCACCTCAAGGAGTTCCCGTGAAGAAGCTCACCGCCACGCTTGCCGCCGCCGCTCTCGGCACCCTCGCCACCGTGGCCGTGGCCGGCCCCGCCGCCGCTGCCCCTGACACGGCCTGCCAGAAGGCAGGCCTCAAGACGCTCATCGGAGCCGGACTCATCGACGACGTCGCGCGCGACGGATTGCCGATCGCGACCGCGGTATCCCTCGGCGTCGCACCGCGGGCCACGACGAACGTCGCGGCCCTGCCTGACCCGCTCCCGCTCTCCGTCATCCTCGCCGACCACCGAGCCGGCTCCTCGAGCCTCTTCGTCTACCCGTGGTGCTGAACCGCCCCTGACCCACCGGCGCCCGGCCGCTCACTGCGGTTCGGGCGCCGCTGTGCGAGCGTCGCCGCCATGCGCTCCACGCCGCTGGCAATGCGGTGGCCAAGAGGCACGCTGCCCACCCCGATCTCGTCCTGCCGAGCGCCGCCGACGAAGACGACAAGGTCCGGGTGAGCGACCAAGAGCCGCTCGCAGAGCTGGCGCGCCGTTGCGACATCCGCCGGGCGAGGGACTGCGAGAACGACTGCGTCGGCGCTTCGGGCGCCCACGGCGACCTCCCAGTCATCGTGCGGGAGGTCGGCACCGACGTAGGCGGTCGAGAACCCGGCGCGCCGGGCTGCCACCGCGAAGGCGAGGATGCCGAGCTCATGCCGGGCGCCCGACGGCAGCCCGAGCGTCACCACCGGACCGTTGGCCCTCGCTGCGGCTGCCTCGTACGCCGCGGCCAGGCGTCGCTGGACGGCATAGCTGAGCAGGTGCTCTCCCGCGACCGAGATGCGGCCGTCTGCCCACGCGTCGCCGATGGCGAGGAGCGCGGGCATGAGCCAGTCGTCGACGACCCGCTCGAAACCGGCCCGCGCGAACGCGTCGTCGAGGACGTCCGCCGCCGTCACCGGGTCCAGCTGCTGGGCCGCCTCGACGAGGCGGTCGAGGCCGGGGAGCGCCGACGGCTCGGCCGGCCCGGCCGGCGGCTCAAGCGCCGGCGCGGAGACGGACCCGGAGATGCGCGCCTTGGTCTCGGCAGCGGCCTCCCGGGCCGACCATCCCTCGTTGACCAGGCTCGCCATGATTCCGAGAGCTCGGAGGTCCGCGTCCGAGTAGAGGCGATACCGGCCGTCCGACCGGGCGGGGCTGACGACGCCGTAACGGCGCTCCCAGGCCCGCAGGGTGGACAGGCTGATGCCGGTCAGCTGCGCGGCCCTCTTGATGGTGTACATGGTTTGTGCAGTCTATGTCGTATCCAGCCCGAACGACGGACTCAAAGGCTCTGCAGTGCCCGACGCAGCCCCTCGGCGCCGTTGTCGACGAGACGCTTGAGGGCCGGAGCCACCATGGGAGTGGCGATCTTGCGGAAGCCCTTGAGCTCAAAGGAGGCCGAGTAGGTGACCGTGGTCTGGGACCCATCCGCCCGGACGGTCATGTCGTCGTGGGCCACGAGGGTGGCGTTCTCGCCCCGCAGCGCGAACCGGCGGCCGGGATCGAGTTCGGTGACGACGTAGTCGACCGTCGCCTCCCGCCCCAGGAAGCTCGAGACGTTCCGATAGCGGGTGCCGACCCCACCCGTGCCGGAGATGCGTTCGGTCCGGACGGTGGCCGGGTCCCATTCATTGGTCGTCGTGAAGTCGGACAGGTAGGCGAAGACGGGCTCGGACGATCCCGGGACGGTGATGTGACGGACGAATTGCATGCTGCTCCCTCGATTCAACCTTTGACAAGCCTTATACAAACACTCTACAGTATCGCCCATGAACCAGTCCAGAAAGCCCACAGTCGGGGTCATCGGGTCCGGTGTGGCGGGTCTCACCGCGGCCCACGTCCTCAGCCGCAGCCACTCGATCACCCTCTTCGAGGCGGACCACCGCGTCGGGGGCCACGCCCACACGCACACCGTCACTGGGAGCGGATCGCGGGAGCCACTGCGCGTCGACAGCGGGTTCATCGTCCACAACGAGCGCACCTACCCCTACCTGCTGCGCCTCTTCAGGGAGCTCGACGTCGAGACCCGGCCCACCGAGATGAGCATGAGCATCACGTGCGAGGGATGCGGCCTGTCCTACGCAGGCGGCCGAGGCGTCGCGGGCCTCCTGGCCCAACCGTGGCGCATCGCTGATCCACGGTTCGCCCGGATGCTCATCGAGGTACCGCGCTTCCACCGGGCGGCCAAGGCGCTCCTGGCGAATCCAGCCCCGGAGCCCACCTGGGGCGAGTTCCTCCGCGACGGCAGGTTCTCCACCTACTTCATCCGTCACTTCGCCATCCCGCTTGTGTCGTGTGTGTGGTCGTGTGGCGACCTCGACGCGCAGACCTACCCGGCCCGTCACCTGTTCCGGTTCCTCGACCACCACGGCATGCTCACCGTCACCGGCTCCCCCCAGTGGCGCACGGTCGTCGGGGGATCGGCCACGTACGTCGACCGCCTCGTCGGCCGCCTGCCTGACGTGCGCCGCTCCGCCCCGGTGACCGCGGTGCAGCGCCATGACGACGGCGTCGACGTGCGGGTCGGCGATGCCACGCCCGAGCGCTTCGACCGGGTCGTCGTGGCCACCCATGCCAACCAGGCGCTC
>DASUQN010000651.1:0-7665 GCA_036280515.1 Intrasporangium sp.
AACAACCGCGACGACGTCGTCGGTGTCGCACACTGGGCCCTGCTGCTCGACGACGACGATGAGCGCCCCGTCGGCGACGTGGCCACACCAGCGCTCGTCCTACCCGACACGGCCAAGGTGTCGGCAGCCCTGCGCCGCTTCAAGGCGGAGCGCCAGCAGCTCGCCGTGGTCATCGATGAGCACGGCTCGGTGGACGGGATCGTCACCTTGGAGGACCTGCTCGAGGAGGTCGTGGGTGAGATCTACGACGAGACCGACTCCGACTCCACCGACATCACGAGGGACGAGGACGGCTCCATCACGCTGCCTGGCACCTTCCCCCTCCACGACCTCCAGGACGTCGGCGTCGACGCCAACCTCGTCCGCCACGGCGAGTACACGACGGTGGCCGGGCTCGTGCTGCACCGCCTCGGTCGCATTCCCAAGGAGCCCGGCGACTCGGTGGACATCGACGGCTGGACCGTCGAGGTGACGGCGGTCGGGCACCACGCCATCACCGAGGTCCGCCTCGTCCCGAGCGCGCACGAGGAGTCGCCGGCCGGCGACTGACCCAGCCCAAGGCAGAGCCGGCCGAGGAGCGCAACGGGCTCAGCGGCATACGGTTGAGTTCGTTTCAGCGTGAAGACATCTGGGACGTCAACCCACCATGGGCGCGCGGACCAACCCAGGCAGAACCCCGGAGTACACAGGTGCGAACTGCAATCTGCCTCTGGGCACCTGCACCCGTTCGTGGGGACTGGCAATGTCCACGGCGACCATCAGCACGCAGCCCAGCGGTTGGGGCTCAGTCGACCGCGTCCTCCGCGCACAGGGCCCACATGATGAAGATGCACAGGGCGATCATCGTGATCGACCACAGCGGGTAGATCGGCAGCGACACGAAGTTGAGCACCATGGCGATGGTGACGATCGACAGGCCGACGATGCGCCCGATCAGCCTGCCGGCGAGGATCGCCCCGCCCACCGCGCCGAGCACAACGCCCCAGATCAGGTGCAGCCAGCCCCACGTCGTGACGTCGAAGGCGAAGATATAGCTCGGCGTGTTGACGAAGAGGGTGTTCTCGAAGAGCGCGGTCAGTCCCCGGAGGATCTCCAGGATCCCCAGGACGAGCATCAACGTCCCGGCGAACAGGACCACGCCGTGCCCCCAGCCGCGACGCGTCGGAGCGTTGGACGAGGTCGAGGTCGCCGAAGTCGATGGTGGCGTCGGTGAGGTCGATGATGTGGGTGGGTTGGGTGAGGTCGTCATGCATCCTCCCGGAGTCGTGGTGGGATTACATCCTCGACGCAGGACCCGATCACTACCTCATCCATTCAGCATGAGACGCCCTCGGACCGTGGGTCGCACGCTCCCGTCCGTGGCGTGGCTCGGCTTCAGGTGCTCATCCGGCCGACGAGGCAGATGCGGGCGGTGTGGACGGAGTTGGCATTACTTGGCCGCCTGAGGGCCGGAACCCGCCGACGTCGAGCGACCCGAGGGCACGCGCTTGATGTCGATGAGTTCCAGTCCGAGGGCCTGGATCCGCTCGATCAGGCCATGCAAGGCGGCTTGGTCGAGCGAGCCGGCCAGCACAGTAGCGGTTGACTCGACGCGAATCGTCAAGTCGCCAAATGCCTCCCGGGCAGCAGGGCCGATGAGGCCCGCCACGCGGACTTCGTAGTTGGCTCGTGCCGCCACTTTCACGACCTCCCACATCAACGTCTTTCCAGAGTGTCGGGCTGGTCCGTGAGTGTGATCACCCATGTGGGGTGAGGTGGGATGCACGACCCGGACGACGCCTGTCCCCGTCGCGTGTCTGGCGCCCTTTTCGGACGAAAACGCGCAATCGCAGTTACGCTGATGCGTGGTCCAAGACATCTTCATGCACGGCTGAGAGGCCGAGCAGTCCAAGGGGGTGGTGGCGCTGTACTACCCCTTCCGTGCGCGTCAGGGCCTCGTGCCGCCCCTCCCGGCGAAGCACGTCGCCCGTCCGCGTCTGGTCGCGGCGCTCGAGCTCGCGGTCGAGAGTGGCCCGCTGACGCTGATCTGCGCCGGACCCGCGTCCGGCAAGACCGTGCTGCTCACCGAGTGGTCGCGATCGCGACCGCGTCGACTCGTGTGGGTCTCGCTCGAACCTGCCGACAACGCTGCCGCTGCGTTCTGGACGCTCGTCGGCGAGGCCCTGCTGCAATCGGGCCAGGCGCCGCACGTGGGCCCGGACGATCCGCTGCGATCGGCGGAGGCGGAGGTCATCAGCCGGCTCGACAGCGCCTCGGGCGACCCGGAGAACCCCCTGGTCCTCGTCCTCGACGACGCGCATTTCGTCACCGACCCCCAGGTCATCGCCACGCTCGATGCACTGCTCACACGGCCACCTCCGGGGCTGCGGGTGGTGTTGGCCGCGCGCAGCGATCCGCTGATCCGGTTGCACCGCTTCCGCATGCGTGGCCAGCTCGGGGAGCTTCGAGGTGCCGATCTGGCCATGACCGTGTCCGAGATCGAGGCTTTGCTGGCCACCCATCGCGTATCCATCGGGGCGGAGTCGCGGGCGCTCCTGGCCGAGCGCACCGAGGGCTGGGTCGCTGGGGTGAGGCTCTCGGCCCTGCGCATGGAGGGCAGCCCCGAGCCCGAGCGCTTCGTCAACGAGTTCGCCATCGACCGCGGAAGCATCGGCGAGTACCTCATCGAGGAGGTACTCGCGGCTCTGGACCAGACCACCCGCCGTCTCCTCATCCGCACCAGCAACTGCGAGCTTGTCTGTGGTGCGCTGGCCGACGCGGTCTGCGAGTCCACCGGGAGCGGCGAGCTGCTCTCCGGTCTCGCCGCCGCAAACTCCTTCGTCACCCCCGTCGGCCACGACGGGGTGTGGTTCCGCAGCCATCCCCTCTTCCGGGAGGTGCTGCGCCACCTCCTCCGCGGAGAGAAGGCCGCGGTCCAGCAGCGCATCGAGAGCCGTGCCGCGCGCTGGCATGACGGACAGGGCAACCTCGTCGAGGCGCTCGAGCACGCACTGCGTGCCGCTGACTGGGCGTACGCCACGGACCTGCTCGAGCGGGGGGCCTTCGAGCAGATCTTCTTCCACGACGGAGAGCGGTCGGTCGGTGACCTCTCCGCCTATCTCGATGCTGCGTCCGAGAGCACTCCGCCGGACCTTCGCCACCGCCTCGTCGCCGCGCAGGCGGCAGTGGCGTGCATGCTGGGCCGCCAGGATCGGGCCCGCGAGCTGGCGGTCGACATCGAGGCCCTGGGCACCGCCGGTTCAAGAAGCGCACTGGCCGATGTCGCGAGACTCACCCTGGCTGCCCGATCGGGTGACCGCGGCGGTGTCGATGCGGCGGTGGCGGCGCTGGTCGCCGCTGACCCGGGCGGTGTGTTCGAGGCGTTCGCCCTGTCGGAACTTGGCGCAGTGCATGTGTGGCAGTTGGCGGATGGCCTGGCCGTCGAAGCACTGGAGCGCGCGCTCGCGCTGGCCATGCAGCTGTCGCTGTCGGCCGTTGCCCTCGCGTCCGGGGGTCGGCTGGTCCTCGCCCACTGCGCCGCGGGACGCCTCTCGATCGCCGAGAAGTACGCGCTTGACGCTGCCAGGATCAACAGTGCGCACCCCCGGATCCCCGATGCCTCCGCTGCGCCGTTCCACATCGGCGCGGCCGACCTCGCCACATCGAGGGGCGATCTCGAGGGTTGCGCTCGCGCCATGCAGTTCGTGGACGTGGTGCAGCTGCGGCGCCGCGATCCGGCTCTCTCATGTGCGGCGACGTTGGTCGAGGCCAGCGCCTTGCAGGCCGCCGGCGACTATCTCGGGGCGCGGGCGACCATCCTCAGCGACCCGTCGTGCTCGCTGCCAGGCGCGTGGAGCCTCCGAGCGGTGAGCGCGACCATGCTGCTCGAGCTCGTCGCGCAGAGCGGGCGGCCACTCGTCGCGATCCACGCCTTCCAGCACGGCGATCCACCCACGAACGACTTCCTCGCGTCCCGGACGCATCTCGCCCGGGCTCGAGCCCACCTCGCAGCCGGTGACGCGGCGACGGCCGAGTTGATGGTGCGGCGCGTCATCACCGCCTCGCGTCCGGCCACCACGCCCTTGCTCGTCGCTGCCGTCATCGTCGAGTCCGAAACAGCGCTGGCGAATGGCGATGAGATCGCCGCCGTCGAGGGTCTGACCCGTGCCATCGACCTCAGTGCGCACGAAGGGATCAGTCTCCCCTTCCTGGAGGCGACGCCGCGCTTCGAGGCGCTGCTGTCGGGCCACCCGAGCCTCGCCGCGCGATGGCCCGTGCCAGTGCGCTCCGCAGCGTCAGCCCCTGACGACCACTCGGCGACGCGGCAGCGCCGTGAGCTTCCCGAGCCACTCACCGACCGCGAGCTGTCGGTGCTGCGCTGGCTCGCCACACGGATGACCACCGCCGAGATCGCGACGGAGCTGTTCGTGTCGATGAACACCGTCAAGACCCATCTCGCCTCGATCTACCGCAAGCTCGAGTCGAACAGCCGCCGCGAGGCCGTCGACAGGGGCCGGGAGCTACACCTCATCTGACGCTCCGTCGGCGTGTTACCGCATCACGGCGTAGTGCCCCAGGATCATCCACGACGGATGAGGTCCCCGGCGCGCTGTTTGACGACCATGGCTGTGCGGCTCAACTCGACGAGAGGGCACGGAAGCGCTGAGCATGGACGAGATGGTCGTACTGGGATGTCACTACGAGGACGCTGAGAGCGCCGAAGCGGACCTCGCGGGACTCACATCCGATGGCCGCATCCACCCCGCAGGATCGCGAGACACCGCCGTGACCGCCCTCGCGGTTGACGTCTCCGGCGAGCCGGTGCGCCTTCACGGTGCCATCGGCCCTGCACCAATGGATGCCGTGCCCTCGTCCGGGTCGCTCTCTGATGCGGTGCTCGTGGGCCTGCTTCCGGGGGTGGCTCTGCGCGACGGCTGGGTCCGTGCCGACGCAGACGCATCGGACGTCGGTCGGCTCGTGACCCGAGTGGTCGATGGCCTTCGCCCACCGGACCTACAGGCGCTCGTCGAGCTCGTCCACCGCACCCCCCGCGTCCTGGTCGTCGTGGCCCCGGATGCGGCGCTCGACGCGACCACGGCACTGACCTCGCGCGCCGCAGACCGGGTCACCGCTCGGTTCGCCGTCGACCTCGACGCCCTGAACACCGAGGCGCGGGCCCTGCTCACCACCCCGCCGACGCCGGACGCGGACCCAACTGCGACAGGTCCAGCAGCACCGCCCGCCCGTCGCTATGCGCCTGAGGTGCGCACGGCCTGGCGCGTCGGCCTGGTGCTCCTCGGGATCGTCCTGCTCTACAGCGCAGGCCAGTTCATCCTGCAGGACGGTGGATTACTGATCTTCCAGCTGATCATGGCGTGGCTGGCGAGCATCGCGATGGAGCCCGCCGTCGGACGCCTGGCCCGACATGTGCGGCGAGGGGTCGCGACCGGGTTGGTGATGGCCGGGGTCGTCGTCGTCTCCGTCGGGTTCTTCGCGGCGTTCGGCAGTCTGCTCGCCGAACAGATTCGCAATCTCGTCACCGCGCTCCCCGACGCTGTCGAGGCCGCTCTCGACTGGATCAACGCGACCTTCGACCTCAGCCTCGACGGCGCAGCGCTCGCGGCGCAGCTCCAGGCCTCCCCAGCACAGATCGCGACGCTCGGCGCCGAGGTGGCCGGCGGGCTGCTGGGAATCATCGCCGGGCTCGTCGGCGGCATCTTCTCGATGTTCACGATCGGCCTGTTCATCTTCTACTTCTCCGCCGACGCCCCACGCCTCAAGCGGTGGGTGGCTCGACTGCTGCCGCAGCGACGGCAGGAGGTCTTCCTCGTCGTGTGGGACCTCGCGGTGCAGAAGACCGGCGGTTACGTCGCGGCCCGCATCGTCCTGGCGGCGATCAGCGGGTCGCTCACCGCGGTCTTCCTGCTCATCATCGGGATGGACTACTGGCTCGCCCTTGGCGTGTGGACCGGCGTCGTCGCCCAGTTCGTCCCGACCATCGGCACGTACATCGCCATCGCCTTGCCCGTCCTCGTGGGGCTCACGAGCGCCGATCCCGTAGATGGCGTGCTGGCGCTCGCGTTCGCCCTCGTCTACCAGCAGGTGGAGAACCTCACCATCGAGCCCAAGATCAGTGCGAATGCGGTCGACATGCATCCAGCGGTCGCGTTCGCGTCCGTCCTGCTCGGTGCGGCGCTCTTCGGCGTCGCTGGAGCCTTCTGCGCCGTCCCGGTCGCGGCTCTCGGGCTGGCGCTGTTCGAGATCTACAGCCGCACGTACGAGACACTCCCCGCGTTCGGCTCACCCACCCCGCCGCCTGCCCGAGAAGGCCGTCTCGGGCGAAAGCGCGCCCAGCCGTAGCGCCGCCCCCACATCGTCAGCTGTTGAGCAGCCGCGACTTCTGTATGGCGAACTCCTCCTCGGTGAGCACGCCCTGCTCGCGCAGCTGCCCGAGCTCGCGCAGCTGGGAGATCAAGTCATCGCTCCGGACCTCTTCCGGTTCGTGTTGAGGCGCCGACTGGGGTTGCGCCGCCGCACGGCTGACCGCCGTTGCAGTCCCAGCCACGACGGCGGTGCGAGCCGCGGTCGCCAACAAGCCTGGCCTACCGCGGCGTGCGATCGGGCGTCCAATCATGATCTGGTCACTCCTGTAGGTGCGTGCGTCAAGGCGCCCCTGCGGTCACGCGAGCGCCTTGGCCTTCAGGGCCTCGAACTCGGCCTGGGTGATCGTCCCCGAGTCGAGTAGGTCCTTCGCCCTTGCGACCTGGTCAGCGGGTGCCGTCTGTCCTGCGACGTCGCGGATGTAGTCCTCCTGCATCCTTTGGACCGTCTTGACTTCGGCCGCTCGGCGCTTGGCCATGTCCGAACCCCGTGCGATCAGGTAGATGAGGGAGGTGATGAGGGGCAGGAGCACCAAGGCAACGACCCAGACCCCCTTGACCCAACCGGAGGTCTTGTCGTCAGACATGAGGTCGCTGAGGATCATGAAGAGAACCATGAGGTAGGCCATGAACGCGAAGAAGATGATGATGAACCACACGATGTCCCAGAATGACATTCCCAATCCTTCCCCGTGGCAACAGCTGACAGTTCGCAGTGTTGCCCGTCGGCAACATCTCTACGTCATCTGCAGCGGATGAGTCTGCGGCCGCGCCGGCCCCACCCTGGAGTCGCCCACGCCGACGCAGCGGACAGTCGCCGACTCAGCTCAAGGTCGGGGACGCAGAGGGCGAGAAGGGAGTCATCTCCTCCTGGCCACCGCGGACGGTGAGGTAGGTGGCCTCGGGTACCTCCCGCCACGCCCCGACCAGATCTCCCAGCGGTTCGGACACGACCAGCCGGGCGTCCTCGGAGAGGCTGTGCAGAACGGGGTGGTCCGGGTACTGCTCCCTGAGCGTGGAGACGTCGGTGCTGTGGAAGAGCGACCGGGACTTCCCGATGCTTGAGTAGCGGAAGGCCCACGTGGTCTCACCGTCGGTCGTGGCCACCGTCATCTGGATCGGATGCTCTACGCCAAGCCGCCGTCCCGTTCCCTCCACGAAGTGGACGGCACGAGCGACCGCACTGGGCGGATCCTCACGAAGGCCGAACGACAGCGCCAGGAAGAAGAACAGCTCCGAGTCGGTCGACCCCTCGATGTCGGGAAAGAGCTCGGGGTCGACGGCCATGACCAGGTCGCGCTTCAGC
>DASUQN010000652.1:0-2465 GCA_036280515.1 Intrasporangium sp.
CCGTCGAGGCGACCGGAGTCAACCATGCGGCGCACGGTGTCGTCGCTGACGCCGAGCAGCGCGGCGGCTTCGCTGATTCGCAGATGCGGCATGAAGCGCAGTCTATCGCCGCATCTGCGCGCACGCGCCCCACCCCACCCGCGCAACACACCGGGCAATGTGAACCGGCGCCCGTACGTTTTCCGGGGCGGCCCCCTGCTTCCGGGCCTTTTCCGGTGAAGGGGGTTGACATTCTTCGGTCACCGTTCTTTAATCAATCTGTTGGTTGATCAAGAAGGTGGTTGACAAAGTGATCTACGACGGAGCGGCGGAGGAGCGCCTGGACCGCGCGTTCGCGGCGCTCGCCGACCCAGTCCGTCGGGCGATCATCGCTCGGCTGTCCCGCGGACCGGCAACGGTCAACGAGCTCGCCGAGCCCTTCGAGATCAGCAAGCAGGCGGTCAGCAAGCACATCCAGGTGCTCGAGCAGGCCGACCTCGTCACCCGGACCCGGGACGCGCAACGCCGACCGGTCCACCTCAACCCGGGGCGGCTCGAGGCCCTCACGGCCTGGATCGACCGTTACCGGCTCATCCACGAGCAGCAGTTCCGTGCGTTGGACGCGCTGCTCGCCCAGCAGGACCCATCGCAACCACAGGAGAAACAGACATGAGCAACGAACTGAAGCTCGACATCCCCGCCGGTGTCCCTTGGATCGACTTCACCCGGGAGTTCGACGCGCCGGTCGAGGCCGTCTTCAACGCGCATCGCGACCCGGAGCTCGTCAAGCAGTGGCTCGGCCCGCGCGGCTACGTGATGGAGGTTGATCGCTGGGACTTCCGTTCCGGCGGCGGCTACCGCTACGTCCACAAGACCGACCACGGTGAGTTCGGCTTCCACGGCACGTTCCACACGGTCCGGGACAACGACCTCGCGATCCAGACCTTCGAGTTCGAGGGTGCGCCGGACGAGGTCGCCATCGAGTTCATGAGGTTCGTCGACCTGGGCAACGGCCGCTGCCGTCTCGAGGGCCGCTCCGTCGGGCGCACCGTCGAGGGCCGGGACGCCATGGTCGCCAGTGGCATGGAGACGGGCATGCGCGAGGGCTACGAGCGCCTCGACGAGCTCGTCGCCGCCTCCGCGAACGCCTGAGGCCGGACGATGACGACAACAACGCCGATGGACTGGACCCTCGAGGTTGTCATCGTGCCGGTCGCCGACCTGGCTCGGTCCATCGCCTTCTACCGCGACCAGGTCGGGTTCGAGCTCGACCACGAGACGGAGAACGGGGCCATGCACTTCGCACAGCTCACGCCGCGTGGCTCGGGGTGCTCGATCGTCATGGGTAACCTGCCTGGCCAGGCCGACATGGCACCCGGGTCGCTCAAGGGCCTCCAGCTCTGCGTGGCCGACGCCGAGGCCGCGCGGTCCGAACTGGTGGACCGCGGGGTCGAGTGCTCCGAGATCCAGGTGATCGACCCTCGGGACGGCGGCACGCTCTTCGGGTTCACCGACCCCGATGGCAACGCGTGGGTGGTCCAGCAGCTCAAGGTCCGTGGCGACACCCCGCTCATCCCGCACGAGCACCGCAGCAGGTTCGGCGCCTGACCTGCCGAGGGCGCGGCTCGCGACACCCTCCACACGTCACCAGCCGCCCTTCGGGGACCCAACCAAGGCAAGGAACTTCCATGAGTACTGTGACGATGCACAACGTGGTGTCGGTCGACGGCTACATCGCGGACGTCAACGACGAGGTCGGACCGCTCTTCGAGTGGTACTGGAACGGCGAGGTCCCTCTCACGGAGGACGGCGGACTCACGATCTCCCGAGCCTCCTTCGACTATGTGCGGCCCATGTGGGACTCCATCGGGTCGATGGTGATCGGCCGACACCTCTTCGACCTCACCAACGGCTGGGAAGGGCGACCGCCCGCGGGTGAGCACGTGGTCGTGGTGACACACCGGCCGAAGCCAGAGGGCTGGCACCCGGAGGCGTCGTACCACTTCATCGGCGACGTCGCCGAGGCGGTCGCGAAGGCGCAGGAGCTCGCGGGGGACCGCATCGTCGCGGTGGCGGCCGGCGATGTGGGTGGTCAGGCGCTCGCGCTCGGTCTCGTCGACCAGGTCGCCATGGACGTCGTGCCAGTGGTGTTCGGCTCGGGGAAGCGGTACTTCGGCGCCATCGAGGGTCAGCACCTGCTGGAGGACCCCGATGTCGTCATCCGGGGCGACCGGGTGCTGCACCTGCGCTACCAGGTGCGCCGATAGGCGTTCGCCGCTAGGCAGCCGCCCGACCGGGCGCCTGCCAGTGGACCTGGTGAGCGACCGCCACCGCCGCCAGCTGCGAGGTGACCTCGAGCTTGGCGAGGATCGACTTGACCTGGGTGCGGACCGTTGCCTCGGACACCACACTGTCGCGGGCGATGTCGCGGACGTTGTGGCCCTCGATCAAGGCGCCCAGGACCTGCTTCTCACGAGGCGTGAGCA
>DASUQN010000653.1:0-2829 GCA_036280515.1 Intrasporangium sp.
AGCGGCCGCGGCGCTCCGGAGCCAGTGCAGGAGGAGGGTGTCGCGCTGCTGCGCACCCGCGGGAGGGTGGGTGAGGACCAGCTCGAGCAGCTGGACCGCTAGCTGTCCGGCAGCGGGGCGCTCATCCGCCGCCGCAGCCGGCGCGGTCGGGATGAGGCGTTCCGGCCGCCGGCCCGCCCGGACGGCGGCGGCGCCGAGGGCGGCCGAGGTGAGCAAGGCCTCCTCCGATCTGGCCTCAGGATCGAGGGCAATGGGGACCGACCCGAAGGGGGGCAGCGCCGGCACCGGGCGCCGAGCCGTCCCCAGCAGGGCGACCGAGCCGAGCTCATGCCACCAGTCGCTGAAACGCACGGGCTGCACACTCGACTCCCCGGTCGAGTGTGCAGCAATTGACGGCGGCTCGCTCACAGCGCCACCAGCTCCCCGTCGACCACCGCGGACAGCGGTCTGGCCCGCCGCCCCTCGAGCTCGGCGAAGACATCGGTCGGGTGGCCGCCGGTCAGGGCGAGCAGCGACCACACGGGGCTGTCCTCCGTCAGGCGCAGGGCATCCCCAGCCTCGTCCACGACAGCGGCTGACACCGGAACGGCCGAGATGCCCGGTCTTCGTCTGTCACCAGCCCGACCTGCGCTCCCACCGTCATCGACGACCGTCGCCCGCGCGCCGCCGAGGACGACGGGCACGCGCCAGGCCCATGGGTTGGCGGCCCACGTGGTGGCAGCCTTCGCATGAGCGGCGTCGATCGAGCCGGCGCCCGCGAGCTCACCCCTCGCATCCGTCACGGCGGGCTCGTCAACGAAGAGGGCCCGATGCACGGCCTTGCCGGGATACCGGGCAAGGGTTGCGTCGAGGACCGACCCGACCACCCTGGCCATCGGCAGGATCTGTCCACCGGCCGCGAAGTCCAGCACCTGGACGATCTCCCCGGACGCCTGCCCGTGCAACCAGGTCCGTTGCTGCTGGAGCCTGCCGTCGTCGGTGCGGTGCGCACCCAGGACGGTCCACCGGTCGGTGATGGAGTCGCGCTGCCGCACGGACTCGGTCGAGACCGACCACCCGATCACGGTGCGCAGGTCGCCTGCGGCGTCGTCATCAGCTGCCTCCCGCTGGGACCATGCCCTCGTCACGGTCCACCACCGGCCCATCGCAGCCAGCAGGTGATCCGGCCAGTCCGAGCGGGTGTTGACGTCCGAGGCCATTGACCGGACCTGGTCGGCGAGGCCGGGCAGCTGAGCGTCGACGAGCCGTGCGGCGGTCGTGTCCCACCACGAATATGGCTGCGACCGCACGGACGCCGTCCCGCCTCGGGCGAGGTCGCCGAGCCACCGCGCGAAGTCGTCCATGCCCGCCGTCATCAGGGCGAGCCGCTCCTCGAGACGCTTGGCCTGACCCGTCGGGTCGGGCGCTCGTCCAGAGCGTGCCATCCGCTGCGAAGAACTGCTCGCGGCACGGGCGGAACGCTCCGCCGCCCACTCCGAGGCGAAACCCGCTGCCTCGGTGGCGTCCTTCACGGAGCCGGAGCCGTCGACCCAGAGCATGAGCAGGGCCAGGCCATGCTTGCAGGGGAGCTTCCGGCTCGGGCAGGTGCACCGAAAGGCGGGCCCGGTGAGGTCAACGCTCACCTGGTAGGGCGTCTTGCCTGAGCCCTGGCACTTGCCCCAGACGAGGGTGTCGGTCGACCCCGTGTCCGACCAGGGGCCCGGGCGCGCGAGCCTGCGCGCGGCCGCCAGCGACGAGGCATCCGGGGCCAGCGCGGCGACCTGCTGTGGGGTCCACCGAGTCATGGTCTCGACATCATGACCGACGGCACCCACACGTGGGAGCACGCCCCGGCAAATCGACCGGACCGGCGCGCTCAGCGCTCGATGAGGGCCGCGAGCCCGTCAAGGGTCCGGGCCAGCCCGAACCGCCACGCGTGCTCCGCGCTCCACGACGAACCATGGGCCGCGCCCGCAGCGGCGCCGATGCGGACCGCACGAGGGTAGGCGGCGGGGTCCAGCACCTGCTCCAGAAGAGGCTGGTTGGCCGCCCACCAGCCTGCGTCCGACATCGCCGTGTCCCGTGTCGTCCGTGCCGCCTCGTGTGCCGCCCGGGCGTGGCCGTGGACGAAGCCGAGCAGATGCGCCAGAGCCGCGTCGGTCGCCACGTCATCGAGACCGGTGCCGTCGAGCGCGGCCAGCTCGTGCTCGTACTTGGCCATGACGCCCGGTCCGAGCGGCGGCCGGCTGAGGACGACGACCTCCGTCAGCCACGGGTGCTCGGCGAACAAGGTGCGGTTCGTCTCGGCGACGCGCTCGAGTCGGCGCCTCCACCTCCGGATTCGCCAGGGAGGCCGCGGCATGCGCAGGTAGAGGAGGTCCACCATGAGGTCGAGCAGCTCGGCCTTCCCGGGCACGTAGGTGTAGACCGACATGGTCGACACACCGACCCGCTGTGCCACAGCCCGCATCGTGACTGCTGCCAGGCCCTCGGCGTCGGCGAGCGCGATCCCAGCGTCGACGACGGCGTCGACGCTGACGCTGCGACCCGGTCCACGTCGCCGCCCTTCACCTCGATCTCCCGCAGGGACGTCCCGCCACAGGAGGGCCAGAGTCCGGCTCGGCTCCCCCGCGCCGGTCGAGACGTCAGCCATGGGAACCATCCTCGCGACGAGTTAGTTGTACCAAGTACGTTGTACAACGTACAGTAATATCTCCCACAACGACAGGAGTGGCATGAACATCACTGCCTCAGGGATCTCACTCAACGTCAAGGACGTCCGCGCCGCGGCAGACTGGGCGACCAGCCACCTCGGGTTCAGCGTGGAGATGTCGGCGGACGGCTTCTGCT
>DASUQN010000654.1:0-3056 GCA_036280515.1 Intrasporangium sp.
CTGGCCTGCCGATCGGCGAACAGTGGGTGCCCGCGCCCTCGACGACGGAGGTGCGCTTCCCGTTCAGCGGCGAGCTCGTCGCTGATGCCCCGGTCGGTTCGACCGCGCTTGCCACGCAGGCAGTTTCGTATGCCGCTGGGCTGCGTGAGCTGGCGGCTTCCCTTCCGTCACACGTCCGTCGGGCTGCGCTTACGGGGGCGCATCACGCGGTTGCCGAGCGGCGGTCTGAGTTCGAGCAGCTCCTCGTCCTCGAGACGGGCAAGCCGCTCGTCGACTGCCGCGTCGAGGTGGACCGCACCCTGTTGACCCTGACGACCGCCGCTGAGGAGGTCGCACGCCTCCACGGTGAGACGGTGCCCCTCGACCTGCTGCCGAGCGGAGAGGGCCTGCTCGGGTTCTGGGTGCGCCGGCCCATCGGCGTCGTCGTCGGGATCGCCGGCTACAACTACCCGCTGCTGCTGGCCTCCCACAAGCTGGCGCCGGCCCTCGCGGCCGGATGTCCGGTGGTCGTCAAGCCTGCTCCGCAGACCCCTCTCGCCACCCTGTGGCTCGTCCACCTGGTCCGCGAGGCGCTCGCGGCGGCCGGTGCACCACGGGGGCTGGTCCAGCTCCTCACCGGTGGGGTCGACGTCGGCGTGGCGCTGACGACCGACCGGCGTGTGGGCGCGGTGTCGTTCACCGGATCCGCCGCGGTCGGGCACCAGATCGCCAGGGACGCGGCCCCGACGAAGGTCCTGCTCGAGCTCGGCTCGAACTCTGCGCTCGTCGTCGCCGAGGACGCTGACGTCGCGGCGGCTGCGGACGCGGTGGTTCGCGGCGGGTACTACGCGTCTGGCCAGGCCTGCATCTCGGTCCAGCGGGTCGTCGTCGT
This sequence comes from Intrasporangium sp., assembly GCA_036280515.1. Lineage (GTDB taxonomy): Bacteria > Actinomycetota > Actinomycetes > Actinomycetales > Dermatophilaceae > Intrasporangium. The sequence goes on from DASUQN010000654.1 coordinate 872, forward strand.
CGAGTCAGTGCGCGACGCCTTCCTCGACGCGCTGTCGGCGCGCCTGGGCGACGTGGTCGTGGGCGACCCGCGCTCGCCGGAGACGAGGGTCTCTGCGCTCATCGACGAACGTTCCACCGAGCGGGTCCACTCGTGGGTGCAGTCGGCCGTCTCGGCCGGGGCCACGCTCGTGCGGGGCGGCGACGTGCGCGAGGGCGTCATGCAGCCGACCGTCCTCCTCGACGTTCCCGACGGGCAGCTCGCGTGGGACGAGGAGGTCTTCGGGCCCGTCGTGGCCGTGCGGTCGGTCGAGTCGGTCGACGCGGCCTTCGAGGTCGTCAACCGTTCGCGCTACGGGCTGCACGCAAGCGTCTTCACCGGCTCGCTCGACACGGCGTTCCGCGCCATCGACCGCATCGAGACGGGCGGGGTCGTCGTCAACGAAGTGCCCGGTTTCCGCTCGGACGTCATGCCGTACGGCGGGGTGAAGGACTCCGGCGTCGGACGCGAAGGGCCTCGCTTCGCCATCGAGGAGCTGACAGTGACACGGATGGCCATCATCCGCCCGTCGACCGGTACGAGGAGCCGGCCGTGACCGACCGACCCGACTACGCACGGCTCTTCCGGCTCGACGGCCGCCGCGCGGTCGTGGTCGGTGCAGGCAGCGGGATCGGGCGGGAGAGTGCGCTCGCGCTCGCGGCCCACGGCGCGCAGGTGGTGTGCGCCGACCGCGACCTGGCCGCCGCCGAGGGGACGGCTGCCCTCGGGGAGGGCATGACGGCCTACCGCCTCGACGTCCTCGTCGGGGACGCGGTCCGTCATGCCGCGGTCGAGCTCGGGGCGGTCGACGTGCTCGTCTACACGGCGGCAACCAACGTGCGCAAACGGGTGCTCGACTACGCAGACGACGAGTTCGATCGGGTCGTCGATCTCAACCTGCGCGCGGCCTTCGACCTCGTCCGGGCCTTCGGTCCCGGCATGGCTGATCGCGGCCGGGGCAGCATCATCGCGTTCAGCTCCATTCGGTCGATCACGGTGGAGCCGGGACAGGGCGTCTACGCGGCCACGAAGGCCGGGCTCGTTCAGCTGCTCCGTGCCGCGGCTGCCGAGCTCGGGCCCCAGGGCGTGCGTCTGAACGCAATCGCACCGGGGGTGGTCGAGACCCCGCTGACCTCTCAGATCCGGGCCGTGCCGGAGTGGGCGCGCGCCTACGCGACGAAGAGTGCGCTCGGGCGCTGGTCCAGGCCGGACGAGCTCGCCGGTGCGGTCGTCTTCCTCGCGTCCGACGCCTCGTCCTTCGTCACGGGCACCCAGCTGGTCGTCGACGGAGGCTGGACGGCCATCGATGGCAGGTACACGCCGCCGATGTGACTGCGCCCAGACTTTCGGGCCGGGGCGCGGTGGTCGGTGCGCGCGGCGGGTCGGGGGCGCGGACTTTCGGGCCGGGGCGCGGTGGTCGGTGCTGGCCGCGGGTTGGGGGCGCGGACTTTCGGGCCGGGGCGCGGTTGTCGGCGTTCCGCGGGACCTCGACGGAGGTTCAGGCCGCGAAGGACTCGGGTCCGAACCGTCCCCACGCGATGAACGCCGCGAGCGCGAGATAGGCAACGTTGAGCAGCACGAACCTCAGCTGGCCCAGGCGGCCGTGAGTGAGCATCGCGCCGACCATCAGGAGGACCCAGCAGGCGGCGGTCACCGGCACCATGACCGGTGCGACGTCGACCACGGCGGGCAGGATCAGACCCACCGCGGCCAACAGCTCGAGGACGCCGAGGGTCTTGACGAAGCCGACGCTGGCCTGTGCCGTCCATTCCCCGCCATGCTGTCTGGACAGTCTGTCCTTGGGCACGAACGTCTTGGTGACGCCGCCCAGCAGCGCCACTGCGGCCAGCAGCCCGGCGGCGAACCACAGTGTGAGGTTCATGGGCCTCTCCAATCCAGGTGCACGTGATGTCGGTGTCTGCACCATCTGAATGAAGACGTCACACGGAGCCTCGTTGTGACACCGCCCTCGATCAGGGGCGGTGGGGAGTCCGCATGACGCTCTGTCCACCGACCCAGACGTCCGCAATGTCCGCGGCGCCCGCGAGGGCGAGTGTCTTGGCGAGGGCGTCCTCCGGCGACGCCGCGTGCCGGAGCCCGACATCGAGCGGGTCGGACGAGACCGGCCGGATCCACAGCGCATCGAACTGCTTCCCGATGCTGAGGT
>DASUQN010000655.1:0-3587 GCA_036280515.1 Intrasporangium sp.
GACTCGATGTCCCAGGTGTGTGCGGAGTGCCGGGTCTCGAGGGCGATGGCGTTCATGGTGACTCCCTGGTGGGTGGAGGGTCGGGCTGATGTCCCACAGCCTGCTCCCGCAGGCGGGTCCCGGGCTGTCACCTGGGTGACCCCAGCCCTGTCATCCAGGTGACACCTGGTCCGTAAGGTAGGGAGTCGTGACCGCCCCCGAAGACCAGCCCGCAGCGGGCCCCCGAGCCGGTGACGGGGACGCGGTCCTCGACTCCGTGATTGCCGGCCTCGCGCCGCTCACCCCGCCCACGACGCCCTCGTTGGTGCTGCGAGGACGGACCTTCGACGCAGGCCGTCCCGCGGTCATGGCCATCGTCAACCGGACGCCGGACTCGTTCTTCGCCGCCAACCGTCATGCTCAGCTCGACTCGGCCAAGCACGCCCTCGAGGAGGCGCTCGCCCTGGGTGCCGACCTCGTCGACGTCGGTGGCGTCCGGGCTGGGCAGGAGGGGGAGCAGGTCGACGAGGAGGAGGAGATCGGCCGCGTCGTGCCCTTTCTCGAGTGGGCCCGGGGCGCGCACCCCGACATCATCCTCAGTCTGGACACATGGCGCTCGGGCGTCGCCCGAGCCGCAGCCGGCGCCGGAGTCGACCTCATCAATGACACGTGGGGCGGGGCCGACCCCGGGCTCGTCCACGTCGCCGCCGACCTCGGGGCCGGCTACGTCGTCTCACACGCGGGCGGCTTGCCGCCGCGCACCGACCCAGTTGCCGTCACCTACGGCGTCGACCCGCTCGACGTGGTGCGCGACGTCGTGACCACCCTCGCGCGCGGCGCCCACGCGGCCGAGCTGAGCGGCATACCCCCTGAGCGCATCCTCATCGATCCGACCCTGGACTTCGGCAAGACGACCCAGCACTCCCTCGAGGTGCTTCGGCACACGGCCGACGTCGCGGCTCTCGGCTACCCCGTGCTGCAGGCGTTGTCGCGCAAGGACTTCGTCGGCGAGAGCCTCGACCTGCCGCCCGAGGAGCGGCTCGAAGGCTCCCTGGCAGCCACGGCGGTCGCCGCCTGGCTCGGCGCCACGGTCTTCCGCGCGCACGACGTGCGCGCCACCCGGAGAGTGGTTGACATGGTCGCCACGATCCGGGGAGATCGACCGCCTGTACACGCGAAGAGGGGTACCGGACACGGAGATCCGGCGAAGGCCTGATGAATTCGCAAATTGCCCAAGGTTCCAACAGGACGACCCGCGAGTAGCATGCTAAGTTCGTCGCGGTTGCAGTTGCAGTTCCTCGCAGTCGAGTAGGTGCCCGTCATCCACAAGATGGCGGGTTTTCAGTATCGACGTCGACGGGTTCGCCCGCCGAGTGGCAGAAGCGGCAGCCTGGGACCACGCGAGGTGCGTGATCCCACTGGCTAAAGAAGGAAAGAGTTACCCGTATGGCACAGGGAACCGTCAAATGGTTCAACGCTGAGAAGGGCTTTGGTTTCATCGCCCAGGACGGCGGCGGCCCCGACGTCTTCGTCCACTACTCGGCTATCCAGACGAACGGCTACCGTTCGCTGGACGAGGCGCAGCGCGTCGAGTTCGAGGTCACCCAAGGTCCGAAGGGTCCGCAGGCCGACGCAGTGCGTCCGCTCTGATCCCAAGGATCGAACGCAACGAGCGACACCCATCAGTCGTTTGTGACAGAGCCCCCCGGCAGTGCCGGGGGGCTCTGTTCGTCTGTCGTCATCACGACGAGGCCGTATGCCGCTGGGCTCTGCCCGCCCGTCGGTCGGGCTGCGTCGTGGCGAGCCCAGTGGCGGCGTCAGGCGCACTCGTCGACGTCGGCCTTCTCGGTCGGCGTCGGGGTGGGGGTCGACGACCGGGTCGTCGTGGGGGTCGGCTTCGGCTTGCTCGTCGGCTTCGGCGGGTCGATGGCCTTCTGCACGAGAGAGCGGACCAGCTCGTAGTCGGGGTTGCTGCTGTAGGGGAACCCGTTCTTCGCCGAAAAGCCGAGGCTGGTGATCTTCGCGTCCTGGACTCTTTCGACGAGCTCGGCGAAGGCGGGCAGATTCTGGCCCGGAATGTCGGTGTAGACGTTTTGCTTGAGGATCCGCGCGATGCTGGCGTATTTCGTGAGCATGAAGGCCGGGTCCACGTGGTTCACGACCGCCTGAACGACACAGCGCTGTCGTTGCTGACGATGGTCGTCGCTGTCCGCAGCGCGAGTGCGCGCGTACCAGAGCGCCTCGTACCCATTGAGCAACTGGGGCCCGAGCTTGTCGAAGTAGTGGGCGTAGCTGCCGTCAGCGTGCTTCTGCCCGTAGGGCAGGGGAGTCTTGCCGTCGAACCCGCCGAGCTTGACGTTGACCTCGACGCCGCCCATCGCGTTGACCAGCTCGGTGAAGCCCTTGAGGTCGATGACGACGAGATGGTCGATCTTCAGGCCGAGCACCGCGCCGACGACGTCGCGCGTCTCGGTGCGCCCGGGCACGTCGTCCTCGGGGTAGGCCTCGGGATGCTTCTCCCGGAACTGGTCCACCTCGGTCCAGATCGCGTTGATGGCGCACGGGTCGGCAGGGTCCTCCGCCTTGCGCGGGCAGTTCGGCGCGTCGTGGCTGCCGCCGTAGGTGCCCTCCGGCCACAGCTCCCGGAGCGGGCTGCCCTCGGGGAGCGGGGCCCACTCGAAGTTGCGCGGGACCGAGATGAGGACGGTCTTGCCGGTCCTCGTGTCGATGCTCGCGACGATCATCGAGTCCGGCCGCGTGCCGGCTCGCCCGATGCCGGCATCGGAGCCCATGAGGAGAACGTTGACGCGGGGCGTGTCGCGCCACGGGTCGGCATTGGGTTCGTTGACGACCTTGGCGCCCTCGCCGGGTCGCAGGGGCTGGGCGCTGAAGACCTCGGCGATCGTGTCCTTGGCGATCAGGGCGGCCTCGGCGCCCTTGTAGGTCCCGGTGCCGACCAGCGCGACCAACAGGGTGGTGAACAGCGCGAGGATGCGCGTCCGGGACCGATCCAGCCACTCCGGTCGAGATGCCACCGCCGTCGCGACGATCGACCCGCACCAGACGAGCCCGCCCGCAGCAAGGAGGACCCCGGCTACCTGCAGCAGGTCCGGGTGGCTCAGGACGTAGAGGCCGAAGTCCTTGACGCCCCGCGACGCCAGGAGATAGGCGAGGGCGGCCAGGCCTGCGAGGAAGACGGTGAGGATCAGCCAGCCCGCCCCGCGGGCACGGGTCCGGATCAGGCCGGCGCCCGGGATCGCGGCTGCGAGGGCGACGAGGCGCATGGAGCGGCGGTAGCGCGATCGCAGCTGTCGGCGAACGGAACCTCTGCCCACGGGCGCGGCGACGCGCCTGTCGTGGTGCACGGTCATGTGTTCCCCTCGTGGTGGCTGGTGGAGGCAGCCCCAACATTGTGCACGGTTGGCGCCGAGATGCCAGTCGAGGCCCGCTTCCCGGGCACTCTCAGGCGCAGGGGTCGACCTCGGCAGGCGACGTCGTCGTGTCCGGAGTGGAGGTGGGTCTGGGCGACGACGTGCTGCCCGGCTCGGTCGTGCTCGGCTCGGCGCTGGTGCGCGACGGCTTCGGCTCGGGCGGGGTGATCGCCTTGG
>DASUQN010000656.1:0-8799 GCA_036280515.1 Intrasporangium sp.
CACGCCCTCGGCAATCTCATGATCGTCTCGATCTGGGAGCTGCTCGGTGACACGGTCCGGGGCCTCGACCTGGTCGGCCGGTTGCTGGGGGCCCGCGGACGAGTACTGCCCATGGCGGGCGAGCCGCTCCAGATCGTCGCGGAGATCCGCGGCCACGATCCCGCCTCGCCCGACGAGACGGTCACCGTGCACGGCCAGCACCGGATCGCGTCGTCGCCGGGCACCGTGTCCTCGATCGGGATACTGCCCACCTGCCCGAGGCCGTGCCCGGAGGCCCTGACCTCGGTCACCGAGGCCGACTGGATCGTCTTCGGCCCCGGCTCGTGGTTCACGTCGGTGATGCCGCACCTGCTCGTGCCCGACCTTGCCGACGCACTGGTCGCGACCAAGGCTCGTCGGCTGCTCAACCTCAACCTCGAGGTGGCCACGGACGAGACCCGTGACTTCAGCGCGGAGGACCACCTGCGATCCTTCGCGGCCAACGCCCCCGACCTACGACTGGACGCCGTGCTGGCCGACCCGAGCGTCGTGGACGATCACGAGGCCCTGAAGGTGGCCGCCGCCGACGTCGGGGCCGAGCTCGTCGTCGCTCCCGTGGTGGCGCGGGGTCGGCCCGGCGTCCACGACCCCCTTCGGCTGGCTGCGGCGCTCCGGGACGTCATCTCGGCCTGAGCGTCGCGGTTCGCCCCCACCATGATCGAGTGAACAACTTCTGGCGCAGAACTCGTTCACTCGATCGGGCTTGCATCGAAGCCGGTGCGTTGGACCGGATGGCAGGATGTCGACCATGGCGATGACAGCAATGGTGAAGGACGAGCTCTCGCGTCTCGACGTGACCAAGCCCTGCTGTCGCAAGGCCGAGGTGTCGACCATGCTCCGCTTCGCCGGTGGCCTGCACATCATCGGCGGCCAGATCGTCGTCGAGGCCGAGCTCGACACCGCGAACGCCGCACGGCGCCTGCGCCGCAACATCTCCGAGGTCTACGGCCACCGTAGCGACGTCCTCGTGCTCGCCGCGGGCGGTCTGCGGCGGGGCTCCCGGTACGTCGTGCGGGTCATCGAGGAGGGCGCCACGCTCGCACGCCAGACGGGCCTCATCGACGCCCAGGGCCGCCCCGTCCGAGGCCTGCCACCCAAGGTGGTCAGCGGGCCGACCTGCGACTCCGAAGCGGCGTGGCGGGGAGCCTTCCTCGCCCACGGCTCGCTCACCGAGCCGGGCCGGTCGTCCGCGCTCGAGATCACCTCCCCGGGTCCGGAGGCGGCCCTGGCGCTCGTCGGTGCAGCCCGCCGGCTCGGCATCCAGTCGAAGGCCCGCGACGTGCGCGGCGTCGACCGGGTCGTCATTCGTGACGGCGACGCCATCGGGGCGATGCTCACCCGTCTGGGGGCGCACGACGCCGTCCTCGCGTGGGAGGAGCGCCGCATGCGCCGCGAGGTCCGCGCCACGGCCAACCGGCTGGCGAACTTCGACGACGCCAACCTGCGCCGCTCCGCGCGCGCCGCGGTGGCCGCCGGGGCCCGGGTCGAGCGGGCGATGGAGATCCTCGGCGATGACGTGCCGGAACACCTGCGCGAGGCGGGAGCGCTCCGCCTCGAGAACAAGCAGGCCAGCCTCGAGGAGCTCGGCCAGCTCGCCAAGCCACCCATGACCAAGGACGCCGTGGCAGGCCGCATCCGGCGCCTGCTCGCCATGGCCGACAAGCGCGCGGAGGAGCTCGGCATACCCGGCACCGAGGCCAACCTCACGCCGGAGATGCTGGACGGCTGACCCGGCCACGACGGGGACCCGGCGTCGGTCCGGGACCCGGCCCAGCGGCATACGACTCACCCTGTGGGCGTCAGCACTCCGCACGTGCGATGAGACTCACGGAAACGGGTACACGGTGACGGACTAGGGTTGAGAGTGCGGCGTCGCAGCGTTGCGGCTACCGCGGACCAGTGAAGTCTCACTTCGAGAGGTGCACACCGTGACCGTTCGCGTAGGCATCAACGGCTTTGGCCGTATCGGCCGCAACTTCCTCCGCGCCGCCCTGGCATCCGGGGCCGACCTCGAGGTCGTGGCCACCAACGACCTCATGGACAACAAGACCCTCGCCCACCTGCTGAAGTACGACAGCATCCTGGGCAGGTTCCCGGGCGAGGTGACCTACGACGAGACGTCGATCACCGTGGACGGCAAGTCGATTCGCGTCTTCGAGGAGCGGGAGCCCGCCAAGATCGACTGGGCCTCGGTCGGAGCCGACGTCATCGTCGAGTCCACCGGCTTCTTCACGGATGCGCAGAAGGCCAAGGCGCACCTCGACTCCGGCGCCAAGAAGGTGATCATCACCGCTCCGGCGAAGAACGAGGACATCACCATCGTCATGGGCGTCAACGACGACCTGTACGACGCGGCGAACCACACGATCATCTCCAACGCGTCCTGCACGACGAACTGCCTCGCCCCGATGGCCAAGGTGATGCATGACGAGTTCGGCATCGTCAAGGGCCTCATGACGACGATCCACGCGTACACGGCGGACCAGAACCTCCAGGACGGGCCGCACCGGGACCTGCGGCGTGCCCGGGCTGCCGCGCTCAACATCGTCCCGACGACCACGGGCGCGGCCAAGGCCATCGGCCTGGTCCTTCCCGAGCTCAAGGGCAAGCTCGACGGCTTCGCGCTCCGGGTGCCGACGCCGACCGGGTCGGCCACCGACCTCACCTTCGAGTCGAGCCGTGAGACCACCGTCGAGGAGGTCAACGCGGCCGTCAAGGCTGCCGCCGAGGGACCCCTCAAGGGCTACCTCGTCTACACCGAGGACCCGATCGTCTCCAAGGACATCGAGACCGACCCGGCGTCCTGCATCTTCGACGCGGGCCTGACCCGGGTCATCGGCAACCAGGTCAAGGTCGTCGGCTGGTACGACAACGAGTGGGGCTACTCGAACCGGCTCGTGGACATCGTCAAGCTCGTCGGCCAGTCGCTCTGACGACTCGCGCCACGGCCGCCGCCCAAGCCCGGCGCCACCCTGCGTGCTGCCACAGCCATGGCGGTGGCCGCCTGTGCGGGGCCTCACCGCAGCACATCCAGTCCCCACACCCAACCTCGCACCAGTCAGCCGACCTGACCCGACGGAAGAGGCAACTCGCGTGAAGACGATTGGCGACCTCGGGGACCTGCGCGGCAAGCGCGTCCTCGTCCGCTCTGACCTCAACGTGCCGCTGGATGGCACGACGATCACCGACGACGGCCGCATCCGCGCGTCCGCACCGACGATCCGGATGCTCTCCGAGATGGGGGCGCGGGTCATCGTCTGCGCCCACCTGGGACGTCCCAAGGGCGAGCCTGACCCGCAGTACTCCCTCGCGCCGGTCGCCAAGCGGCTGGGCGAGGTCCTCGGTGCGCCGGTCACCTTCGCGGAGGACACCGTGGGCCCCAGCGCCACGTCCGCTGTCGAGAACCTCAAGGAAGGCGGAGTGCTCCTGCTCGAGAACCTCCGCTTCAACCCCGGTGAGACCGCCAAGTCGGACGAGGGCCGGGCCGAGTTCGCCCAGGCACTTGCCTCGCTCGCCGACGTGTTCGTGTCGGACGGCTTCGGCGTCGTGCACCGCGAGCAGGCCTCCGTCTACGACGTGGCGCGGCTGCTCCCGCACGCGACCGGCGGCCTCGTCGAGGCCGAGGTCAACGTGCTGCGCCGCCTGACCCGCGACCCGCAGCGGCCCTACGCCGTCGTCCTCGGCGGCGCCAAGGTGTCCGACAAGCTCGGCGTCATCGGGAACCTGCTCGGCACCGCCGACCGGCTCCTCGTCGGTGGCGGCATGGTCTTCACCTTCCTCGCCGCGAAGGGGCTGGAAGTCGGCAAGAGCCTGCTCGAGGCCGACCAGGTCGACACCGTCAAGGGCTACCTGGAGCGCGCCGACGAGGAGGGCGTCGAGATCGTCCTGCCGGCCGACATCGTCGTCGCCGACGCGTTCAGCGCGGACGCGGCGCACGACGTCGTCGCCGTGGACGCGATCCCTGCCGACCGGATGGGTCTGGACATCGGCCCGGAGTCATCTCGTCTCTTCGCCGAGAAGCTGGCCGACTGTCGCACGGTGTTCTGGAACGGACCGATGGGCGCCTTCGAGATGGCGCCGTTCGCCGCCGGAACCAAGGCACTCGCACAGGCGCTGGCCGGCGTGACTCGTGACGGGGCGCTCACCGTTGTCGGGGGCGGCGACTCCGCGGCCGCGGTGCGCCAGCTCGGTTTCGCGGACACCGACTTCGGCCACATCTCCACGGGCGGTGGTGCCAGCCTCGAGTACCTCGAGGGCAGGGAGCTGCCGGGCCTCACCGTCCTCGACAGTGGCGCTGCAGACGGTGACGCTGCAGGTGCTGTGGGTCGGGAGGGGGACGCCTGATGGCCGCGGAGAAGCCCGTCGGCCGGGTCCCGCTCATGGCAGGGAACTGGAAGATGAACCTCGACCACCTGCAGGCGACCCACCTCGTCCAGAAGCTCGACTGGACCCTGCGCGACGCCAAGCACGACTACGACGCGGTGGAGGTCGCGGTCATCCCGCCCTTCACCGACCTCCGGTCCGTGCAGACCCTTGTCGAGGGAGACCGGTTGCGACTGCACTACGGCGCCCAGGACCTCTCACCGCACGCCTCGGGCGCCTACACGGGCGACATCTCGGGGGCCTTCCTCAAGAAGCTCGGGTGCACCTATGTCATCGTCGGCCACAGCGAGCGCCGGGAGTACCACGACGAGACCGACGACGTCGTGGCGGCCAAGGTCAAGGCCGCCTACGCGCACGAGCTCACACCGATCCTCTGCTGCGGTGAGGCGCTCGACGTGCGCCGGGAGGGCCGGCAGGTCGAGCACGTGGTGGCCCAGCTGCGCGCGGCGCTCGACGGTGTGACGAAAGAGCAGGCGGCGAGCATCGTGATCGCCTACGAGCCGATCTGGGCCATCGGTACCGGAGAGGTGGCCACGCCCGAGGACGCGCAGGAGGTGTGCGCCGCCATCCGCACCCTGCTCGCCGAGCTGTACAGCGGCGACCTGGCCGACGGCGTGCGCATCCTCTACGGCGGGAGCGTCAAGGCCGCCAACGTCGCGGCGATCATGGCGCAGGAGGACGTCGATGGTGCACTCGTCGGCGGTGCGTCCATCGACCCGGCAGAGTTCGCGTCGATCTGCCGCTACCGCGACCACGTCACGGCAACCTGAGCCGGCTGGGCCGGGCGCAGGCCGCTCGTTCGGCCCAGCCGGTCCGGGAAGGTATTCTGTCCCGAGCCCCACCAAAGGCCCACCATCCGACGGGCAGCGCCCGTAGCCGACGATTTTGGAGTGACCACGTGGATGCGGTTCGCATCGTGCTGCAGGTTCTGCTGGTGTTGTCCAGCCTGATCCTGACCCTCTTCATCCTCCTGCACAAGGGCAAGGGTGGCGGCCTGTCGGACATGTTCGGCGGTGGCATGTCGACCTCGCTCGGTGGCTCCTCGGTCGCCGAGCGCAACCTCGACCGCTTCACGGTGGCCGTTGCCACGATCTGGGCTGCCGCCATCATCGGACTGGGCCTGTTGGCCCGATTCCAGAGCTGAGAGGACGCACATGGCGAGCGGTAACGCAATTCGAGGCAGCCGAGTCGGCGCCGGCCCCATGGGTGAGGCCGAGCGCGGGGACACGGCCCCCCGGGTCTACATCTCCTACTGGTGCTCCAACGGCCACGAGACGAGGCCGAGCTTCGCCGAGGAGCCGGGCATGGTGGTGCCCGAGCTCTGGGACTGCCCCCGCTGCGGCTTCCCGGCCGGCCAGGACCAGGACAACCCGCCGGCCCCACCCAAGGTGGAGCCGTACAAGACACACCTGGCCTACGTGAAGGAGCGCCGCAGCGACGCCGACGGCGCCGCCATCCTCGACGAGGCGCTGACCAGCCTCCGTGAGCGTGGCCTCATCCAGTGACGGGCCCGTGACGCCCGGCTGACCGAGAGACCCGGCCAAGGGGGCCTCCCCGGCCACCCACGTTCGTATGCCGCTGAGCGGGCGCCCGCTCAGCGGCATACGACTGTCTGTGGTGGGGTTCAGGGGAGACGTGAAGCGGCTGCGGCATCGATGAGCCATCGCGTCGCTTCGGTGCCCTTCGGCGCGGAGGCCGGCACGTCCCACCGGTCGGAGGAGGGGTCGAGCGCGGCCGCGACGGCGTCGGCCTTGTCGTCTCCGGCCACGAGGAACCAGATCTCCCGCGAGCGGGCCAGGCACTCGAAGGTGAGGGAGACCCGGTCCGGTGGCGGCTTGGGGGAGTCGTGGACCGCCACGGCGATGGCGTCCGTGACCCGCTGGGCCTCGTGGTGCGGGAAGAGCGACGCGACATGGGCGTCCGGGCCGACACCGAGCACGACGACGTCGAAGTCGCCGTGTCCGTGCTGATGGAACGTCGCAGCGTAGGCGGCGGCGCTCGCCTCGGCGCTGTCGGACTGATCCGGTCCTTGGACCCGATGGACCTTGGCCGGGTCGAGGCCCAGGTCGGTGAGGCCCGCCTCGTCGTTCTGGGTGTCGTTGCGGTCCGGGTCGCCCCGTGGCAGGTAGCGCTCGTCTCCCCACCACACGCGCACTCGCTTCCAGTCGACGGCCCTGCGTCCTGGCACCTGGGTGAGCGAGGAGATGATGTCCGAGCCGAGCGAACCTCCGGTCAGGGCGATCTGGGCCTCGTCGGAACGCGCCTGCGCATCGAGCAGGGCCGTGACGAGACGAGCCGCTGCCGCGTCAGCGAGGGACTGCTTGTCCGGATGAACGATGACGACCGGCTCGGGAGTCATGAGGAGGCCTTCTTGGTCCGGGCGGTCTTCTTGCCCTTCGGTGCCTTGGCAGCGGCCTTCTGAGTCGCCTTCCCAGCGGACTGCTCAGCGGCCCTCTCCTCGCGCGGCGTTGGCTCGCCGGCGAGCTTGCGCCTCGTCGCGGAGCGCACCTGCGCCGTCTTGGAGGTCTCCGGAGCCGGGGGAGCGGTGACCATCGCCATCGCCTCCTTCGCGGAGTCGTCGCGGCGCAGACGGGCGGCCAGCCGTCGTGAGTGGTCCGGGTTGGGTGCCTTGCCGGTGCGAGCGGCTTGGGCAGCCGAGAGGCGCACCGGGGTGAGCTGCTCCATGCCGAGCAACAGGGTCTCCTCGTACGTGTCGTCCGGGTCGAGACGGCGCAGCTCGTCGGCGAGGATGTCTCTGGCCTCGCGACGGTGCAGGGTGAGCCGGCGGTCCGGCTGGCCCGGCTGCGACAAGGTGGCGACGACGTCGCCCGGGCGGACCAGGTCGATGGGTCCGCTCTTGCGCTCGAGGCGCACCGCGCTGATGCCCGACCCTCGGGGGGTGGCGACGCGCTGGACCGGCACCTTCAGCCGATGGGCCAGCCAGGCGGCGAGCAGGTCCGTCGAGGGGGAGTCCGGCGCGCCGGAGACGACCGCCGCAGTCACCGTTTCGTACGGGGGCTGGTCCAGGGCCGCGGCGAGCAGGCCGCGCCATCGGGTGATCCGGGTCCAGGACAGGTCGGTGTCTCCTGGTCGGTAGGTCTCGGCGCGCTTCTTGAGGAGAAGGCGTGAGCTCCGGTGCTGGGCGGCGTCGGTGATGCGCCGCTGCGCCATCGCCCCGATGGGGTCGTTCGCGACGTCATCGGGCGCGCGACCCGGCCACCAGGCGACGATCGGGGAGTCGGGGAGCAGGAGCGGGACGACCACGCTGGGGCCGTGCTTGGCCAGTGGGCCGTAGAGCCGGAGGACGACGATCTCGCTCGCACCCGCGTCGCCGCCGAGGCGGATCTGCGCGTCGAGGCGGCTGCGGCCACGGCGTTCACCGGAGATGAGCACGATGATCCGGCAGGGGTGCTGACGGCTTGCGTGGTTGGCGACCTCGATCGCCTCAGGGGCGTCGGCGTCGTCGACCACGACGATGAGGGTCAGGACTCGACCGAGGGCCATGGCGCCGACGTCGTTGCGGAGCCGGACGAGGGTCTTGCTGACCTCCGTCGTCGTCGTGTCGGTGAGATCCCGGATCACGGCATCCTCCAGGTGCGACCGTCCCGGGTGAGCATCCGGTCGGCGCAGGGCGGTCCCCAGGTGCCGGCGGTGTACTGCTCCGGTTGGCCGTTGCGCTGCCAGTGCCTGATGAGTGGGTCGAGAATGCGCCAGGACAGCTCGACCTCCTCGTGCCGGGGGAAGAGCGGGGGATCTCCCAGCAGGACGTCGAGGATGAGGCGCTCGTACGCCTCGGGTGAGGTCTCCGTGAACGCCGATCCGTAGCCGAAGTCCATCGTCACGTCACGAATGTCCATCTGGGCGCCGGGCACCTTCGACCCGAAGCGGATCGTGACACCCTCGTCCGGCTGGACCCGGATGACGACGGCGTTCGCGCCCAGCTCCTCGGTCGCCGTGTGCTCGAAGGGCAGGTGTGGCGGGCGCTTGAAGACCACGGCCACCTCGGTGACGCGTCGGCCCAGCCGCTTGCCCGTGCGCAGGTAGAACGGCACCCCTGCCCACCGGCGGGTGTTCACCTCGAGCTTGACCGCGGCGAACGTCTCGGTGGTGGAGCTGGCCGGGATGCCCTCCTCGTCGAGGTAGCCGCCGACCTTCTGCCCGCCCTGCCAGCCGGCCGAGTACTGACCGCGGGCGGTCGCCTTCGACAGGTCGGCCGGAAGGCGGACGGCGGACAGCACCTTCTCCTTCTCGGCCCGCAGGTCCTTCGCGTTGAAGCTGATGGGCTCCTCCATGGCGGTGAGCGCCATGAGCTGCAGCAGGTGGTTCTGGATGACGTCGCGAGCCGCGCCGATGCCGTCGTAATATCCCGCGCGTCCG
>DASUQN010000657.1:0-7310 GCA_036280515.1 Intrasporangium sp.
GGGCGGACTACGGTGAGTCGCACGTCGAGCGAGTTCGCCTCGTCCGCGCCCTCATCGACGTGGCAGGCCTGTCGATCGGGCGCGTCCGCGAGGTCGTCCAGGCCCTGTCCGACCCACCGACGTCACGGCACGGGCTGCTCGGGATCGCCCATGCCGTGCTGCGCAGCTCGAGTCCCGACGGCGTCGTCACCGCCACGGGCGTGCACCAGCTCTCGGAGCAGCTGATCGACGGGCTCGGCTGGCGAATCGGCGAGGACTCGGTCGCGCGGGCCCAGCTCGGGTCAGCGCTTGACCGGGCGCGGGGGGACGGCCTCGAGATCTCGGAGGAGACGTTCGCGGTGTACGCGCGAGCCGCACTGCTCATGGCCGACCGGGACGTGCGGGACGAGCTCGGCCTGGAGTCGGCGTCTGAGGCCCTGCGGTACGTCATCCTCGGCAACGTCCTGAGCGACCCCATCGTCATCGGGCTCCGCCGGCTCGCCCAGGAGCACGTGAGCGCCGGCAAGTTCGCGGACAGCGAGCCGAACCACCAGTAGGCAGGACGACGCCGAGCACAGAACAAGGCCCGGATCGGAGGATCCGGGCCTTGTCACGTGGTAGCCCCGACGGGATTCGAACCCGCGCTACCGCCTTGAGAGGGCGGCGTGCTAGGCCGCTACACAACGGGGCCACGCGCTGCGCCGAGCGAATCGGCACTCGGAGAACCTTACCGTGCCGGTGCGATTTCTCCGAATCGGCTCCTCGGCCCGAACGACCGCTGAACCAGAGCTGGGGTACCAGGACTCGAACCTAGAATGACGGAACCAGAATCCGTAGTGTTGCCAATTACACCATACCCCAAGGGGGTATCACGCTCGAGCGCGCCCGAGGGGCCTTCTGCGAGGTGAACCGAGAGGGAATACTACCGGTCGACCGCCGCCGCCCCAAATCGACCGTATGCCGCTGGGCTCGGTCCCGGCGCGCGCTCAGGCACGCTCGTCCCCCAGTCCGAAGAACGGCAGTGCGCCCTGCAGCCCCGACACCGAAACCGCCCGGCCACGACCCGACTCGACCCACGCCGACCGTTCGAGCCGGAGGTGCTGGAGGGTCTCGCCACTGTGCTCCAGGACCGACCTGTGGGAGTCCCGGTAACCGAGCGACCGTGAGACACCGAGCGAGGCGGCGTTGCGGAGCACGGCCGAGCTCACCGCCGCCGCGGCACTGAGATGCCCGAAGGCCAGCTCGAGCACGGCGGTCCGCATCTGCTTGCCGAGACCGGACCCGCGCGCCTCGACGACGAGCCACGACGACGAGTCGACCACCCGGTCGGAGTGGAACTGGGGCCCTTCGAGCCACTGCACGCCCAGCACGGCTCCCCCCGAGCCACGCACGACGAAGGGCAGCGCCCAGGACTCGGACGACCACGTGCCGAGCGCACGCCAGTACCCCTGTGCCACGATCGCGCTCCTGCTCGACCGTTCATCGAGCCCCACGTACCTCGTCGCGGCCGGGTCCAGCTCGACGTCTGCGGGAAGGATCCGGCAGACGGTCTCGAGGTCGGTCTCAGTCATGACCCGCAGCTCCACGTCCCCGGTGCGGAGCGACAGCCCGTGCACGGGCCAGACCTCCCCTCCGCCGGCCGCGCTCACCGAAGCCTCAGAGCGAGTCGCGCAGCGCGCGAAGGCGACTCAGGGTCGAGGTCTTGCCGAGGATCTCCATCGACTCGAAGAGCGGGGGCGAGATCCGAGCGCCGGACACAGCGGTGCGCAGCGGCCCGAAGGCGAAGCGCGGCTTGATGCCCAAGCCCTCGACGATCGCCTCGCGCAGCGACGCCTCGATGGTGGGAGCCACCCACGCGCCGCCCGTGCCGAGCACGCCGCCGCCATGGTCGTCGATGTCGGCCAGGACCCGGATCGCAGCGTCGAGCACGTCGGCGGAGTCCTCCTTCAGCTGCGCCCGCGCGTCGTCCTGGACCTCCAGCTGGTCGTCGGCGACGAAGAACGGCATGACGAGGGCGGGAGCCTCGGTCAGCAGGGAGATGCGCTCCTGGATCTGCTCCGCGACGAGCCTCAGCCGACCCAGCTCCCCGAGCGACGGGTTCTCGCCGATGATGCCCGCCTCGTGGAGGTAGGGCAGCAGACGGGTCGCGAACTCCCCCACCTCGAGCTGGCGGATGTAGACGCCGTTGAGCCACTCGAGCTTCTTCAGGTCGAAGATCGGGCCGATCGGGTTGACCTTCGCCCAGTCGAAGGTGCGGCTGAACTCCTCGAAGGTGAAGACCTCGACGTCGTTTCCGTCCGCGTCCTGCTGCGGCGGGTAGGCCAGCAGGGCAAGGAAGTTCACCAAGGCCTCGGGCAGGTAGCCCTGCTCGCGGAACCACGTGAGCCGCGCAGCCGGGTTCTTGCGCTTGGAGATCTTCGACTTGTCGGTGTTGCGCAGCAGCGGCATGTGCGCGAACTTCGGCGGCTCGAGGCCGAGCCACTGGTAGAGCAGGACGTGCTTCGGCGTCGAGCTGATCCACTCCTCGCCACGCACGACGTGGGTGATGCCCATCTCGTGGTCGTCGACGACGACCGCCAGGTGGTAGGTCGGGAAGCCATCCGCCTTGAGGATGACCTGGTCGTCCGGCATGGGGGCGGACACCGTGCCCCGGATGACGTCGTCGAAGGCGAGGGGCACGTCGTCGGGGATGAGCATCCGCACGACCGGGGTCTCCGTGAAGCCGGGCAGCTCCGCCCGCTCCTCGCGCGTCTTGCCGTGACAGAGGCGGTCGTAGCCGGTCGGCTGCTTCGTCTTCTGCTGCCGGTCGCGCATCTGGTCGAGGCGCTCCTTCGAGCACCAGCAGTGGTAGGCGTGCCCCGCCTCGACGAGCCTGTCGACGTAGGGCCGGTAGGTGTCGAGGCGCTGGGACTGGCGGTACGGCGCGAAGGGGCCCCCGATGTCCGGCCCCTCGTCCCAGTGCAGACCGAGCCACGCCAGGGTGTCGTAGAGCTGCGCCTCGCTGTCCTCGCGGAAGCGCGCGCGGTCGGTGTCCTCGACGCGGAGGACGAACTGGCCGCCCTGCTGCCGGGTGAAGGCCAGGTTGAAGAGCGACATGTACGCCGTGCCCACGTGGGGGTCGCCCGTCGGCGACGGCGCCACCCTCGTCCGTACCGGTCCGCTCCCGTCGGACGTGCTGCGCCGGGGCCGGGGAGCCGGCTGGAACTCGACCTGCTCGTCGAGGGAGGTGGCGCCGGGAACCGAGCCCAGCGGCATACGGCCATCGGTGTCTGTGTCGCTCATGGTGCGACCAGCCTAGTGGGGCTCAGCGGCGCACAAAGGTGTTGGTCAGGGAGCCGATGCCGTCGATGTCGATGGTGACCTGCTGACCCGGCTCGACGAGGCCGACGCCGGCCGGCGTGCCGGTCAGGATGACGTCGCCGGGTAGCAGGGTGAAGGCGGCGGAGGCGTACTCGATGATGCTCGCGACCCCGTGCACCATGTCGGCGGTCGTGCCGTCCTGCTTGACCGCTCCGTCGAGGGTCGTCGTGATCCGGAGATCGCCCGGGTCGAGCTCGGTCTCGATCCACGGTCCGAGCGGGCAGCTCGTGTCGAAGCCCTTGGCCCGCGCCCATTGCCCGTCCGCGCGCTGCCAGTCGCGCGCCGTGACGTCGTTGGCGATGGTGTAGCCGTAGATGCACTCGGCGGCCTGCTCGGCCGTGACTCCCTTGGTGATCGTCTTGATCACGACCGCGAGCTCGCCCTCGTAGGAGACCTCGGTGCTGCCGGGGGGCAGGACGACCGGGTCGAACGGCCCCACGACCGCCGTGTTGGGCTTGAAGAAGAGCATGGGCTGCTCCGGCGGTGCATCGCCGCCCATCTCCTTGACGTGGTCGGCGTAGTTCCGACCGACCGCCACGACCTTGGACCGCGGGATGACGGGGGCGAGGAGGCGGACGTCCTCGAGCAGGACCGGCCCGGCACCCGACGGCTGCAGCCCGACGTAGAGCGGGTCGCCCTTGAGCGGTGTGATGACCTCCTTGCCGGGGTCGCCCTGGACGATGCCGTATGCCGGGTCGTCCCCGGTCGTGTACCTCGCGATGCGCACGCGGTCAGCCTAACGACCCAGCAGTGACGTCCAGCCGTATGCCGCTGGGCCGGCCCACGCTCACGCCCGCGGTTGCCGGCCTGGCCGGGCCACCCCACGCGAATCTCCGGTTTCCGGGATTGTCGGCCGACCATGGGTAATCCTTGTCTCGCGGGGCCGGTTTCGTGGAGGGTCCGGCCCCGCCGTCTTCTACGCTGCTGTGGTGAGAATCCTGGCCGAGGACGGGTGGCGGGCACTGACGGCAGCCCACGAGGCGCGCGTCGACGCCGTCACAGCCGGTCACCGGGCGCGCCGCGTGGCCGGCGCCAGGCATCCCGTCGAGGACTTCCTCTTCACGTACTACGGCTGGACGCCGGGCCGGCTCCGACGCTGGCACCCGGGCGCCGGGGTGGCGCTGGCTCCGGCAGCCGTGACCCCGCACGTCGCGTGGCGGTTCTACCGGCGACAGGGCGACGTCGTGTCGGTCGACGTCGCGGCCTTCCTCGACACGCGGGGCGACACCGTGCGTTTCGTCCGGGACCTGGTCGCCCGGACCGCCGCGCGACCAGGGCGGTTCGGCTGCTTCGGGCTCCACGAGTGGGCGATGGTCTACCGCCTGCCGCAGGCCGGCGTGCGGCACTCGGCGTGGCCGCTGCGACTCGGCCAGCAGGGCACGGATGCCGTCGTGGAGGCACACCAGGTCTCGTGCTCGCACTTCGACGCGTACCGGTTCTTCACGCCGGACGCGGTCCCGCGCAATGCGCTGCGGCCCACGCGAGCCAGCCAGGCCGCACACGAGCAGCCTGGCTGCCTGCACGCCGGGATGGACCTCTACAAGTGGGCCATGAAGCTGTCGCCGGCGGTCGGCAGCGACCTCGTCGTGGATGCGTTCGAGCTCGCGCGCGAGATCCGGGAGCTCGACATGCGCGCGTCGCCGTATGACCTGCGGGACCTCGGCTACGAACCGGTGCGGATAGAGACCCCGGAGGGCAAGGCGCGGTATGTCGAGGAGCAGCGTCGCTTCGGCGAGCGAAGCCAGGCACTCCGCGCCCGCTTCGTCGAGGCGATCGATGAGCTCCTCGCGCCGAGTGGAGCATCCCGAGCAGGATGATCGTGACGCCCCCGTGTCATCCCGAGCTGGTCCCGAGGCGTCTCTAGGGATATGCCCAGGGGTGTCGGCCGCACGCGGCGGCACGAGGCGGGTCCCGACGATGGGGCCCGAGGGTCCGTGGACGCGCTCTTCGACCTCTACTACGTGGAGCTCGTCGCCACGGCACGGTTCCTCGTCGACGACAGGGAGACCGCGGAGGACGTCGTCATGGAAGCATTCCTGTCGCTCCACCGGCACTGGGCATCGCTCCGCAACCCCAACGAGGCACACCGGTACCTGCGCTCCAGCGTCCTGAACGGGTCGCGCAGCCAACTGCGCAGACGAATCGTCCGACGGCGGCACGAGGGACCGGACTCGGCCGAGCAGGCCAGTCTCGAGGACGTCGCAACCGCGGGCGCTCAGCACACCACGCTCGTCGAGGCGCTTCGGGGGCTCCCGTCCCGCCAGCGGGAGGTGCTCGTCCTGCGCTACTACCTCGGGATGCAGGAGGCCGAGGTGGCGCAACAGCTCGGCATCGGGATCGGCTCGGTCAAGCAGCACAGCTCCCGCGGACTGGCTGCATTGGCGCATCTGCTGGAGGTGAGCGCGTGAACGTCGAAGAGGACCTCGGCCGCCGGCTCGCCGCGGCCATCACGGCGGAGGTGGAGACGATGGGCATCGACCGCCGGACCGCCCGGAACCGGCTCGAGCAGGAGCTGTCCGCGCTTGACCGCAGGCGCTCGGCACGCCGGTGGCTCGCCGCCGCGGTGATCCTCGCGGTCGCCGCGCTCGTGGCGTGGTCGGCGTCAGGGCCCAACCGTGCAATGCCGGTAGCCCCGGCACCTTCGCCAAGCCCAACCACCGAGGCGACCCCCGCCGATTACAGCTGGCCGTTCCTGCTGGACCTGCGAACCCTGTCGATGTCCCCGCTGCCCAGCCAGCTGGTGCCCGAGTACCCGCTGATCCCCACCTACGGCATCTCCCCGGACGGGACGCGGTTCGCTATCGTCAAGTGCAACCTGACGTCGATGGGTTGCGAGGGAAACCCGTGGATCGTCGTGGGCAGCTTGGAAGACCTGGCGATTCATCACCTGCCGGTCCCGGATGCTCAGTTGACCGATGTCATCGGGTGGTCCCCCGACGGCGCCACGATCGTCGTGGCCGCAACCGATGGATCCGCGTTCGCGGTCGGTGAGTTCTACCTCATCGAGGTCGCGACTGGCCGCACCCGTCGGATCACCGACATCCCGCTGGACCATGCCCGGTGGTGGTCGCTGCAGACGACGTTCTCGCCGGAAGGCACTTCGATCCTGTACGACCTCCCTCGGGGCGGCGACGAAGGGGTTGGCTGGGACGTGTGGTCCGTGCCGCTCACCGCCGCTGGATCCGCGAAGGGAACCATACTCTTCCGCGACGCGAAGGCTCCCAAGGCCATCCCAGGCACGGCATCGGTTGCGTACGTCAGCCCGGTGGTCGGCTTCTGGGAGGGCTCGGGCATCGGCATCGTCGACGGCTCAGGGTCCCGACGCACGTTGGTCACCGCCCGCACAGCAATCGGAAAGCTGGTGCCGTCGCCGGACGGGCGCTCGATCGCCTACGACGACGACCAGGGCACGTGGATCGTCGACGTCGCAACGGGCGCAACCCGTCGAGTGTCCTCGTCGGGCACCCCACAAGCCTGGCGCGACAAGAACACCCTCCTCATCGACCCCTGACGCGCCATCGATCTGTATTGCGTTATACCCCGCCGGGCTGCGCCGCTTCCTCATCGCTCGGGACGGCACCTGCCGCACCCCGTGGTGCGACGCCCCGATCCGGCACGCCGATCACGTCTCGCCGCACGCCGCCGGAGGGCCGACCACCGCCGCCAACGGGCAGGACCTGTGTCAACGCTGCAACCACGTCAAGGACCTGCCCGGCTGGCACTCCACCGTGCTCCGCGCCGGCCCGAGCGCGACCACCAATGACGACTCCGGCAGGCCACACACCGTCCAGCTGACCACGCCGACCGGCCACCGATACGTCTCCTCCGCACCGCCCGTCCTCCCGGGCCACGAGGCGATCGCTGCCGCCGTCCGCGACCGGCTGCGTCGCGAGATTCTCAGCGACCACGGCTTCCACGTCCACCGCATCGCCGCCTGACGATCAAGGGCGGGGTGCGACTCCCTGCCGGAT
>DASUQN010000658.1:0-4725 GCA_036280515.1 Intrasporangium sp.
ATGATGCGCGAGGGCCGCATTCGTAACGCCTCCTTGACGAGGCGCCGCAGCGGCACCTCGCCAGTGCCCTCCAGGCTCGGCTGACGGCACTGCATGGAAGCGACGTCGCGGAGCGGGATCTTCAACTCGAAGACCTCTTCGCAGGTAACGACGCGTTCCCGCGGCGGGATCGCCGCCGCGAGGCAGTTGAGCAGGGTCGTCTTGCCGGCCTGGGTGCCCCCGGCGACGAGGATGTTGAGCCCGCTCGACACCGCCGCCGCAAGAAAGGCTGCTGCCTGCTTCGTCAGCGACCCGAGCCGCACGAGATCCTCGAGCCGGTCCGCCTTGACGACGAACTTCCGGACGTTGACCTGCCAGTGGGCACGGCTGATGTCCGGGATGACGACGTGCAGCCGGGATCCGTCCGGCAGCGTCGCATCGACGAAGGGCGAACTGAGGTCGACCCGGCGACCGCTCGTCTTGAGCATCCGCTCGACGAGGTCCCGTACCTCGTCGGACGTGAGGATCGTCGGGGTGAGCTCGGCGACGCCGCCGCGGGCGACGAAGACCTTGCTCGGCTCGTTGATCCAGATCTCCTCGACGGTCGGGTCGTCGAAGTACTGCTGCAGCGGGCCATAGCCTGCGACCACCGCGAGGATGGAGTGGACCGCTGCTCGGATGTCGCCCAGCTGTGGCAGGCCGCCGTGCAATGACCGTTCGTCGTAGTCCTGGACCGCGTCCTGGACGAGGCGTCGCACCCCCCGAGGGTCGCGGGACGGGTCGAGGCCAGTGCGGCGGATCAGCTCCCTCACCTCGCCCTCGACGTGGTGCACCGCCTGTTGCGTCGACACTGAACCCCCTGACTGGACTGGCCGGCGACCATCCTGCCGTCAAATGGCTGATCCGTCGCGTCGAAAGCCTATGCACCCCCACAGCCCCCTGCAGGCCGAGCGAACTGGCCTGTGGACAACGGGGCCCGGCGGAGTCCACGCCTGCGCCAAGGTTGGCTTCGGGCCGACAGGAGGAGGCGCGCATGCGGATTCGGATGGGCCTCGTGGGACCGCCTGCGCCAGAGGTCCGCGACGTCCTCATCGACACGGGAGCTGTGGCGGGGGACGCCGAAAACGCGGTCACGTTCGGCCAGGTTCGGCCGCACCTCGCCGCCCTCCTTCCCAACCCGTGCGACCAGTTCAGTGTGGATGGTCACGTCGTCTCCGACGACGACGTCATCGGAGAAGGAAGACTCCTTCGAGGCGCTCTCCTCCGAGCTGTCCCGTCCGACCTCTCGGCCCAACCACCACGTCGTATGCCGCTGGGCTCGGGCGCGTTCGTCGAGCTGCACATCGTGGGTGGCCCGGGAGCAGGCCGGATCGTTCACCTCCGCCGTGGGGAACACGTGCTTGGGAGGGCGGCCTCGAGCGACATCCGGCTCGACGACCTCGGGATCTCCCGCGCGCACGCCGTGGTCACCGCCGACGACGCCGGCCTTCGCCTGCGCGATCTCGACCCGACCAACCCGACCCTCGTGGATGGCCGTCCCGTCCCCACGGCAGGGACGCAGCTCACGCCGGGGAGCCGGATCCACCTGGCGTCGACCGCCCTCGTGCTGCGGCGTCCGAAGACGACACCCGCTGCCGCCGAGTGCTCGGGCGGCACCGTGCGGATCAACCGCCGCCCTCGCTTCCTCCTCCCGAGGGAGACCGAAACCATCCGCTTTCCTGCTCCACCCAGCCGCCCTGAGGGCGCGCCGGCCCCCGTCGTGGCCGCGGTGGCGCCGCTCGTCATCTCCGTCGGGCTCGCGGCGGTGCTCCGCTCCCCTGTCATGCTCCTGTTCGCCCTGATGTCGCCTGTCCTGCTGCTGGCTCAGTGGTGGAGCGATCGGAGGCACGGGCGGGTGTCGTACCGCACCCAGGTCGCCGCGCACTCCCGCGAGACGGCTCGGGCCGAGGCGCGACTGGGCGAGGCGCTGACCGCCGAGAGCCGCCGGCGTCACGCCGAACAGCCGGACCTGGCCACAGCCGGGTCGGTCGCCGGCTTCCGCGACGCCCGGGTGTGGGAGCGGCGCCCCGGAGACCCGGACCATTTGGCCCTCCGCGTCGGCACGGCAGATCAGCCCGCCGAGACGACGGTGGACAGACCGGACGGCGAGGCCGAGTCGCCTACCATCCGTGGGGTCCCTGCCGTTGTCGACCTGGAGGCGCAGGTTGTCGTGGGTATCGCGGGGCCACGACCTCGATCCCTCTGCGCCGCAAGCGGTCTCATCGCCCAAACGGCAATCTGGCACTCGCCGCGCACCACCCGTGTGGTCGTGATCTCTGCGTCCGCCACCGCCGAGACAGATTGGGCGTGGGCAAGTCGGCTGCCACACACGCTCGGCGGGGACCTCGGGCCACTGGCGACCGTGGCCTCGGCCCAGGACGAGACCGCCGTGGCTGCCCGCCTCGAGGAGCTCGGTGCGGTCATCAGCGCCCGCACCGAGTCACCAGCCGTTCGCGGTCCAGCCGGCCCTCCCCTCCCCCGTTTCGTCGTGGTGCTCGACGGCACGGCTGAGCTCCGACGCCGAGCCGACGTCGCTTCGCTCCTCGGGACTCCGCGCGGCATCGGGGTGCACGTCATCGGGATCGACGACGCCGCAGAGCGCCTTCCCGTTGAGTGCCGGGCCCAGCTCGTGCTCGACGACGGGCGCGCCCCACGAGCGACGCTTCATCTCGCCGACCGAACGATCACAGGGATCACGCCGGACCTGCCGCACCAGGCGTGGTTCGAGTCCCTGTCCCGCTCGTTGGCGCCCCTCGACGACGCAACACCGGACGAAGGCGTCAGCGCGCCGCCCAGCTCAATCGGGTTGCGAGAGGCCAACCTGCCCACCGGCCTGGACCCGACAGTGGCGCAGGACCTCGTCGCCTCCTGGTCGGCGTCCACCGGCCGACCGGTCGCCGTGTTGGGAGCCGCCGCCGACGGGCCGTTCCTGCTCGACCTCGCGAAGGACGGACCGCACTGTCTCGTCGGGGGGACCACCGGCTCCGGCAAGTCAGAGCTGCTCCAGACGCTCGTCAGCGGGCTCGCGATTCGAGCGAGCCCGCAAGACCTCACCTTCGTGCTCGTCGACTACAAGGGTGGGTCGGCGCTGAAGGAGTGCGCCGACCTGCCACACACCCTGGGCGTGGTCACCGACCTGGACGAGCACCTCACCGAGCGGGCCCTCGTGTCCCTTGGTGCCGAGCTCAGGAGACGCGAGGCGCTCCTCGCCGCAGCCGGCGCGAAGGACCTCGACGACTACCGCCGCCTTCGCGGTGTCGACCCAGACCTGCCACCGATCGCCCGGCTCGTCCTGGTCGTGGACGAGTTCAAGATGCTGGCGGATGAGCTGCCCGACTTCGTCGAGGGCCTCGTGCGCATCGCCGCCGTCGGACGCTCGCTCGGCCTGCACCTCCTCCTGGCGACCCAGCGGCCGGCCGGGATCATCACCGGCGACATGCGAGCCAACATCTCGCTCCGCATTGCGCTCCGGGTGCGGGATCGGTCCGACAGCGACGACGTGATCGAGTGCCCTGCCGCAGCGCGGATCAGCGACCGGACCCCAGGACGGGCGTGGGTGCGTACCGGCGGGGGCCGCCTCGTCGAGGCCCAGACGGCCTACGCGGGCGCGGTGCCCGGTCCCGAGGCGTCAGCGGTGCCTTCACGAGTCCACGTGGTGCCCCTGACGTGGGCCGATCTCGGCCGCCCCCTCCCAGCAGGCCACGCACCGGCCACGCGGCGCGGCCCAACTGAGCTGGAGTCGGTGGTCGACGCAGCCCGAGATGCTGCCGAGATCCTCCGCGTCGCCGCTCCACCGTCCCCGTGGCTCCCGGCCCTGCCCGAGGTGCTGCAGCGAGAGGCCCTCCCGTCCGCCGGCGTGTCCGGAGCCGTCGCAATCGGCCTCGTCGACCAACCAGAGGCCCAGTCGCAGGTGGCGTTCACCTGGCACCCCGTCACCGATGGCAATCTCGCGGTGGCTGGAGGTGCTCGGACCGGACGATCGACCCTGCTGCGCACGCTCGCCCTGGGCTTGGCCGAGCAGTGGTCCGCCGCGGACCTCCATCTCCACGTCATCGAAGGCACCCCGGGCGCACTTCGGGACCTCGCGTCCCTGCCCCACGTCGGGTCGGTCACGAGCACCACCGACCCGGCCGTCGCCGCACGAGTCGTCTCGCGGCTCGCCGACGGAGTGGCACGCGCCCCGGATAGGGATGCTCTGGCTCACCCACTGATCAGCCCGGCGAATCAGTGGGCCAGTTCGCGAGGCGCCGCACCGGACGCCGGGCGACAGGTCATCCTCCTCGTCGACGGGTGGGAAGCCGTCGAGGACGCCTTCGAGGACGTCGATCACGGCGCCCCTACCGAGGCGCTGCTCCGGCTGGCTCGAGACGGCCTGTCCTCCGGGTTCCGGCTCGTCGTCACCGGTGGCCGCTCCGTCATCTCCGGGCGACTCGCCAGCCACGTGCAGCACCGACTCGTCCTGCCCATGCCCGACCCGCTCGATCTCACTCTGGCCGGGCTCTCGCCGGCTCAGGCCCAAGGACATCGCGGCGTCGGCCGGGCCATCGACGTAGCGACTGGCCACCACCTCCAGCTCGCCCACGTCGGCCCGGAACCGACGAGCGAGTGCCAGACCCGCACCACAGCGCGCGTCGCCGAGCGTCTTCACGCAACCTCGGACGTCGATCCGGCACGGCTGCCATGGCGCGTCGCTCCCCTTCCACCCAC
>DASUQN010000659.1:0-2048 GCA_036280515.1 Intrasporangium sp.
CGGGGTTGTGGACAGCCGGGCCACTCGAGGGAGAGGGAGTGGAAGGTGGGGCGAGTCGAGGGAGGTGTGTGTGGGAAGTGGGGCCACTCGAGGTGGGGAGGTCACGTATTGATAACGGGGGGTTGACCGGGAGTAACCAAGGCCCCATCCTCATCCGTGAGAGCGCTCTCACACGATCCCCTCCCTGCTGGGAGAGCGCTCCCACAACCGCCCTCCACTGGGCTGAGACCGAAGGAGCTCTCAATGACACCGTGCAAAACCCGTTTCCAGGCGCTCGCCGCCATCACCGTCGGACTCCTCGCCCTCAGTGCGTGCGGGGCGAGCGCCGACGCCGAGAATGACGCCGGATCCCAGAACACCGGCGGCGCCTCGGGGCCGGTGACCCTCAAGCTGGCGACGTTCAACCAGTTCGGCTACGAGGACCTCATCACCGAGTACATGGCCGCCCACCCGAACGTCAAGATCGAGCACAAGAAGGCGGCCACCTCCAACGAGGCCCGCGACAACCTCAACACCCGCTTGGCCGCCGGCTCGGGGCTGTCGGACGTCGAGGCCGTCGAGGTTGACTGGCTGCCCGAGCTGATGCAGTACTCCGACAAGTTCGTCGACCTCAAGTCCGCCGACACCGACGGCCGGTGGCTCGACTGGAAGACCAAGGCCGCGACCGACGCGGAGGGGCGTCTCATCGGGTACGGCACGGACGTCGGTCCAGAGGCGATCTGCTACCGCGCTGACCTCTTCGAGAAGGCCGGCCTGCCCTCCGACCGCGAGGCCGTCGCGCAGCTCCTCGGCAACACGTGGGACAGCTACTTCGCGGCAGGCACGCAGTTCAAGGCCAAGTCCGACGTCCCGTGGTTCGACTCACTGGGCGCGACGTGGCAGGGCATGGTCAACCAGATCGAGGCTGCCTACGAGACGCCGGAAGGCGAGGTCATCGCCACCACGAACCCCGACGTCAAGCAGACCTACGACGCAGTGGTCAAGGCCGGCATCACCGACGGGCTCTCGGCGAAGCTCCAGCAGTGGAGCGACGACTGGGTGGCGAGCTTCCAGGACAACGGGTTCGCGACCATGCTCTGCCCGGGCTGGATGGTCGGCGTCATCGAGGGCAACGCCAAGGGCGTCAAGGGCTGGGACGTCGCCAACACCTTCCCGGGTGGGGGCGGCAACTGGGGCGGCTCGTACCTCACCGTTCCGGAGCAGTCGCAGCACCAGGAGGAGGCCAAGGCGCTCGCCGCGTGGCTCACCTCACCGGAGCAGCAGATCAAGGCCTTCAAGAAGGTCGGCACCTTCCCCAGCCAGGTGGCCGCTCTCGACAGCCCAGAGCTCGCCGCCGTCACCGTGCCGTTCTTCAACGACGCTCCGACGGGGAAGATCTTCGCCGAGCGGGCCAAGGCCGTCACCGTGAGCCCCTTCAAGGGTCCCAAGTACTTCCCCATCAACGACGCAATGCAGCAGGCGCTGACCCGGATCGAGGACGGCTCCGCCACGCCTGAGGCCTCGTGGGAGAAGTTCGTCGCAGACGTCCAGGCCCTGGGCTGATGCTCGACACCCGCGCGGATCGCTCGGCCAGCCGGGACACCGTCCCGGCGGTCGGGCGGCCGCCCGGATCGGCACCCCCGCCCGCCCGGTTGCGCAGAGCGCGGTCGCCGTGGCGCCAGCGCCTCAGCCGGGTGGACACCAAGGCCTCGCCCTACGCCTACGTCTCACCGTTCTTCATCGTCTTCGGAGTCGTCGGCCTCTTCCCCCTCCTCTACACCGCTTGGGTCTCGCTGCACGAGTGGCACCTGATCGGCGGCCAGGGCGATTTCGTCGGCCTCGAGAACTTCCAGGCCGTGCTCGAGCAGCGGTTCTTCTGGAACGCCGTCCGCAACACCTTCAGCATCTTCCTGCTCTCCAGCGTCCCGCAGATCATCCTTGCCCTGCTCATCGCCGTCGCCCTCGACAGCGGGATCCGCGCCAAGGGCTTCTGGCGCATGAGCGTCCTGCTCCCCTACGTCATCGCCCCGGTCGCGGTCGTGCTCATCTTCAACGACCTGTTCGGCGAT
>DASUQN010000660.1:0-2494 GCA_036280515.1 Intrasporangium sp.
CGCGCGGCACACTGACCACCGCGTCGAGCTCCCGCTCGAGCCGATGCTCGGCACGGTGGGCGTCGCGCCGGCCGGGGGAGAGGCCCGCTCCTCCCTGGTTCCCGAACGCTTCGGCGGCAACATGGACACCCCGGAGATGCGTGCCGGCTCGACGGTCTACCTCGGCGTCAACGTGGAGGGCGCGCTCTTCTCTATCGGGGACGGGCACTACCGACAGGGCGAGGGTGAGGCCTGCGGTACCGCGGTCGAGGGCGCGATGACGAGCACGCTCATCGTCGACCTCGTCAAGGGGCATGCGCCCGGTTGGCCGCGCATTGAGGACGACACCCACATCATGACCGTTGGTTCGAGCCGGCCGATGGAGGACTCGTGGCGCATAGCCAACGCCGAGCTCGTCCGCTGGGTGAGCGTCCTCCACGGGCTGCACGTCATGGATGCGTACCAGCTGTGCTCGCAGATCACGCAGGTGCCCGTTGCCAACGTCGTCGACGCCAACTACAGCGTCGTCGTCAAGGCGGCCAAGGCGCTGCTGCCCGAAGCGGACGTTCTCGGGGGCATCCATTCCGACCTGCGTGACCGAGCCCGCGCGCTGGGCACGGTGTGAGCCCGACCGAGGCCCTGCATTCGCGTCCTCAGGACCTGACCGCCGTCCTCCACCAACGAAAGGCCACCACCATGGATCTCCAACTCGCCGGCAAGCGCGTCCTTGTCACCGGCGGCAGCCGAGGTATCGGCCGCGCCATCGTCGAGGCATTCCTCGACGAAGGTGCAGTGGTGCGCTTCTGCGCCCGCGACGCGCAGGCAGTCGAAACCACTGGCGACGAGCTGGCCGGCCGAGGTCAGGTCACGGGCAGCGTTGTGGACGTGGGCGACGCTGCGGCACTGTCGGCCTGGGTGCTGACCGCGGCCGAGGCAATGGGCGGCATCGACGTGGTCGTGGCGAACGTCAGCGCGCTGGCCATCCCCGACACCGAGGAGAACTGGCAGCTCAGCCTCAACGTCGACGTCATGCACACGGTTCGCCTCGTGCGGGCGGCGATGCCCTTCCTCGAGCGCAGCGACGCCGCGTCGATCATCGGCATCTCGAGCGTGTCAGGACGGGAGTCCGACTTCGCGTCGGGACCGTACGGCACGGCGAAGACCGCGATCGTGGGCTACCTCCACGGCCTCGCGCTGCAGTTGGCCGACAAGGGGATTCGGGCCAACACGGTTTCCCCGGGCAACACCTACTTCGAGGGTGGCGTGTGGGAGAGCATCGAGACGGGCAATCCGGAGCTGTTCGAGATGGCGGTCGGCCTGAACCCCACCGGCCACATGGGCACTCCCGCTGACGTGGCCGGCCCGGTCGTCTTCCTGGCCAGTCCCGTGGCGAGCCGGGTCAGCGGCACCAACCTCGTCGTCGACGGGGCACTGACCCGCGGCATCCAGCTGTGAGCTCTGCTGCTGTCGCGTTCCCTCCCTCGATCAGTTGCAGTGCACGTCCGGGTTCCAGTCGTTGAACGTGCCGTTGCGGTTGGCCTTCTCGTGCCAGACGTGCAACTCGTAGAAGTCCGGGAGGCCGTAGCGGTTCCCGGCCGAGACCCGGACGAAACGCTGGCCATAGAGGATCGGTGGGCGGGCATGCGCCGAGTCCCAGGCCTCGGCGAGGACGAGGTACTCGACTGCAACCAGGCCGAGTGACCCGTCGGGACCAGGTTCGTAGATGAGCGCCTCCGGGGCGAGGCGGTCAACCTGGCCGTCTGTGAGGTTGCCGACGTCGACGAAGTGGATCCCCATTCCGCCTCGGCCCTCCAGGTCATCGATGCAGCTGATCCCTGCGAGGTCGACGACACGGGTCGTCCAGGGCTCGGCCGGCCCCGTCTTGTACGACGCCGTCATCTCGCGCAGCTCGGCGAGCTTGGCCGTGTGCCCGTGCGCTTGCGTGGAGCCGTGGGCCGCGGCGATCGACGGCACAGCGACCAGGGACAGGGCGGCCAGACCGCTGGCGAGGACGGCCCGCATGTCAGGTGCCCTCCTGAACCGCGTAGACGCGGTCCGCGACCAGTCCGTGTGCCTCGCGGTGGACCGTGTTGGCGGCCTCGGCGTCCGGGGCCTCGACGAGACAGAAGATCTGCCCCGCCTCTTCGTCGACCCAGTAGCGCAGGTAGTTGACCCCGTGTGCGCCCTGGGTGGCCAGGTCTGCCGCGTGGGCCTTGGCGACATCGTCCATCGTGACGCCGTCACCGAGCGAGTGGACATCCATGAAGAGCGGCATGGTGCCTTCCTTTCCGTGGTGCTGGTTGGTGCCTTCAGCGTCACGGAGCGGGACCGAGCCGGGCATGGGGGATGGCTACCCATGTTCGGGCTGGTCGAGCCCCTACCTACGACGGCCCGTGGAGGTCAAGTCCGGGGCGACACACGGTTCACGTCGTCGAGGAGTACCACTCGACCACGTCCCTGCGTGAGCCCACACCAGCCTTGGCCAGGATCGATGACACGTGGTGCTCTGCCGTGC
>DASUQN010000661.1:0-5724 GCA_036280515.1 Intrasporangium sp.
GATCCAGGCGAACTGGCCGGGCTCGAACTGCAGTCCCTCGTGGCCGGAGGGGAGCAGGGTCAGCACCGTCGTGCTGTCACGTTCCGGGGTGACCCGTTCGACCGTCCACGGACGTCGACGTATCCGCAGTGGACGGAGCACGCGCACCCACACGAGCAGCCAGAGGAACGCCGCGGTCATGATGGACCACAGCACCTTCTTCCAGACGCTGTCGACGTAGTAGTCCACCAGCAGCACGTGCACCAGCGCCGCCACCACAGCGACCGCTGCGAGCACGGCGTGCAGGATCTGCCACACCTCATAGGACAGGCGCAGCCGACGACGCCAGACCGAGCTGGCCACGAGCACCACCAAGGCAGCCGCCGCGGCGGCCCCGAACCAGACCCTTGCAGGTGTGTTGCTCGGTGCGAATGGGTTGGCCTGGCTCCAGTCGGCGGAGAGTGCCACGTGGATCATGACGAAGAGCAGGCCCACGTACCCGATCTGGCGGTGGAAGTCGATCACCGCGTCCGTACCGAACGGCTCCGCGACGGTCTTGACGCGAGCCACGAGCGCAAACTCGATGCCCATCAGAGCCAGGCCGACGAAGCCGAGAGCGACCGAGAAGTCGGTCCAGAAACCCTGCCCCGGTTGGCTCGTGCTCATGAGCGCCAGGACCAACGGCGCCACACAGATCCCGATGAAGATGCCGAGCCACGCGATACCGCGCACGACGGCCGTCATGGCGGCATCACTTCAGGACCACAGCGATGAGCACGATCACTCACTGCGCGATTCGAAGGACAGCTTGAGTGCGTCCACGGTGGCCGTGCGCTCCTTGACCACGACTCTGCGCAGCAGCGGGGTGGCGAACCGGTAAAGACCATGGGTGTGCATGGTCGCGTGGTGGCGGACCAGTGTTGTCATCGGATCCGTGGCTTCCAGCGAGTAGCCGGGCCAACCCTCGAGCTTCACCTTGCCCGCCTGGGAGCTGTCCCACCAGTGATACACCAGCCGGTGAGGCGGATCGAACTCGACGACGTCGCCGGGTGTCGCCCCGAGTGACGTCTCATCGAGGTAGGTCGTTCCGAGGGTGCACTCGCCGGGCGAGGTCTGTTGCGTACGCCGCAGAATGCTGCCCTTCTTGGGCATCCAGTGGTTGTGTCCTTCGATGTCGGCCAGGCGAGCGAAGACCTGCTCGATGGGCGCACTGATGGTGCGGACCACGTCGAACTCGATGACGCCCACGAGCGTCACGATGGCCCGGAACCGCGGGGCCGTCAATGCTGCTCCGCGTGCGGAGTCGACCGTTGCACCGAGCCGCGGTCGTCAGTGCGGGAATCACTCCCCGGGGACGATGCGGTCACGGTGACCAGGGACACACGATGACCGGAGCCGACGACCGGAGGTAGCGATGGTGACGAGAGCCCTTTCCAGACTCCTGGTGGCTGCGCTGACGGCACTGCTCCTGGTGGCCTGCGCGGCCAACGACGGCACGAACTCCGGTGACGGCTCGCAAGTGACCAGCTCGACTCCCGCCAGCACCGCAGGACCCACCGATGGCACCGTCTGCACGGCGCTGTCCAACGTCAGGACCTCAGCCTCAACTCTGGCGTCGGACCTGCAGTCCAGGAATCTCGCAGCAGTGAGAGGTCACGTCAGCGAGCTCGACACGGCGGTCAATGACCTTCTCGATGGGATGTCATCGGGCGCACAGGAAGGCGCCGACGAGCTCCGGTCGGCATGGGGCAACGTCAAGAGCACCTTCGAAGGCTTGGACAGGTCGGACATCGGCCAGGTGCGGACCCAGATGCAGGCCCCGGTGGACCAGCTGAGGACCACTCTCGACAGCGTGAGGTCGGGCCAGGGCTGCTCGTAGCTCGCGCGTCAGCCCCGGTGCTCAGGGTTCCCACCTGGCTTCCGAAGCCGCGCCTCCCCGCGAGCCTGCAACACCCGTGCCGGTGATCTCGCCGGAACCCCGAGTGGTCCGGAAGTCAAACCACACCACGTTCACGATTGCGCTCCACACGACGAGCTGTCCGAACAGGAGCAGCCAGACGAGGATGGCCGCGGCGATACCGAGGGAGCCGTAGAGCGCGGACGAGTGCTCGAACCGCGCCGGCAGGTAGACCCTGCTGACCAGGTGCATGAGCGCGAGGCCGACCCCGAGGAGCACCGCTCCGGGAACAAGGTCGGTCCAGTGGGACCTTCGGTCGGGCAGCCGCCACATGACTGCCAGCCAGCAGGCCCCGGCAAGAGCGGCCTGCGAGAGAATCGTCAGCAGGAAGCCTCCCGGGAGGAGGCCGTCGAGGAGGGCGACCGCTCGGGAGCTGAGCGCGAGGAGCGAGAACAGGGCGATGAAGAAGAAGACGGAGACGATCAGCTGCCTCGGGCGGGTCTTGACGAAGGTCGCGTCCCAGAGGTGGGCGTTGACGAGGACCAGGGCGCGCCGTAGCAGCATCGTGGTCCACACCACGCCGAACAGGCTGATGACGGCCAGGATCCACCACGACTGACCGCCCTGAGACAGCGCCCGCAGAACTTCGGCCCGTGCCGCACCGGAGATGCCGGTGGCGTCGGTGGCCGCCTCGTAGACACCGGACCGTCCGAGGCCCGAGAGGAGCGAGATCCCGAGCAGGACCACGGGCAGCACCCAGAAGAACAGGCGGAACGCGATGGCGCTCGCGAGCAGCATCCCCTGCCGGGCGGCGTACGTGGCCAGGCAGGTCAGGGGAATGCCGTAGAGCGGCTGGCGCTGGGCCAGCTCCTCATAGCGCCGGCGGGCCGCCTCGGCGCGCGCGCGGAACTGGTCGATGCGTCCCGCGGACGTCCTGGCCGGCGTGCCCTTCGGTGGGTCGACGGCTGTGCCCATAACTGAGGATGGCACGGATGCGTGGGACGGGAGGCCGGAGAGTCGAAGTTCCCCGACGGCGCCTCGGGCTAGCGTGGTGGCGATGACTTCTGCACCGGTCAGGACCATGGCTCAGGGCGCGGTCGTGCGCCAGCGACTGGCGGCGCAGCGCCTGACCAGCGCACCCCTCGACTCCGCCGCCGACGTCGTCCGGCTCATGCTCGGTGTCCAGTCCCAGGAACGTGACCACGCCCTGTGGTCGCTGGCGATGCGCACCCGGGCCGCGACCTTCGGCTCCGTCCGGGGCGAGCTCGACTCGGGGGCCTTCGTCCGCACCCACATCCTGCGCCAGACCTGGCACTTCGTCGCTGCGCAGGACCTGCGGTGGCTCCAGCGGCTGACATCCCCGCGCGTCGAGCCCAAGGAGCTGGCCTACGTGCGCAAGTACGTGTCCGACGGGCGAGACGTCGACCGGGCGCTGCACCTGCTGGGCGATGCCGTCGCCGGTCGGAAACTGATGACCCGCAAGGAGATCGGTGACGTCTTCGGCTCCGCGGGGCTGCCAGGATCCGGCCCAGCCGTCGGGCACCTCCTCCTCGTCGCCGAGCTGCGCAACGTCGTCTGCGGCGGCCCGATCCGCGGCAAGGAGCACACCTACGGCCTGGTCGACGAGCTCGTCCCCCCAGCACAGGAGCGCACCCGCGACGAGGATCTGGCCGAGCTCGCGACCCGGTTCTTCACCGGCCATGGCCCCGCCGCGCTGAAGGACCTCACGCGGTGGGCCACACTGACCGTGGCCGACGCGAAGCGGGCGGTGGCCGCGTCCGGCGACGCGCTCGAGCAGGTCCACATTGACGGCACCCCGCACTGGTTCGGGCCGGCGGCCGTGGCTCCCGAGGTGGCCACTCGCCGCGACGATGCCTTCCTCTTCCCCGTCTACGACGAGGCCGTGCTCACCTACCCGACCGTGGGCTTCGCGCCCGTCGACGGAGCGCCCGTGCTGCCGGGCTTCGAGCAGTGGTGGGGCTGGCTCGTCGTCGACGCCGCTCGGGTCGGGCTCTGGAAGCGCACCGTCCATCGTGACCGCGTCACGGTCGAGACCCGGCTCGCGCCGCGGTTGGGACGGGCACACCGGCACCGCATCGACGCGGCGGTCGCGCGGCTCGGGGCCTTCCACGACCTCCCGGCCGAGCACGTCACTGGCTGACCTCGGTCGCATGCACACGCTGCCCGAGCGCGAGGCCACCGTCCTCGGGAAGCCGGCTCAGCGGCATACGTCATTGGTCGTATGCCGCTGAGCTCCGTCCGCACCCGCGTGCCCTCCCAGCCCTCCCGGCCTCGGGATGCCGTTTCGCTGTGGGTGATCGCCGGGACGTGCGACGATGCCAGCGTGAACAGGCAGGGGGACCGCTCCCGCGGTCGAGTCCCCGCAGCCGAGTTCGCCTGAAGAACTGGAGCGCCGATGACGCGGATCCCTCGCCCGACAAAGGTCATTGGTGTCGTGTTCGCGGTGCTGCTCGCGGCTGTTCTTGCAGCTGCGGCGCAGCGGTCGCTGTCCGATGACCAGTGCAGCCGTCCCCTTTCCGAGCGGGTCGGGGGATGGGCCTGTTTCGGTGGCGACCAGCCTGAACCGGCGAGCACCCAGTCTCGGTAGGTACGCCGGGCGGCCTCGCGACTCGAGCGACGCTTTGTCAGGCCCGTTCAGCGGTGTGTCGGGTGGTCGATTCTCGGTGCGGGGCTGCACAGTGGCCGTAAGGTGAGGCCTCGAGGGGCTGAGTTGTCCGGGAGGTCAGAGTGGTACGTCAGGCCGCGGGCTCCACTTCGACGTCAGTCCCGGACCCGGGCGTGGGCGCGGACACCGGGGCGGACGGTCGGCTGAAGCGCGGCCTGCGGCGCGCCGACCTGACCCTGCCAGGGTGCTGGGGCGCCGTCATCTTCGCGGCGGTGTCGTTCACGCCGTCGTTGCTGCCCAGGGGCGGGCTCCTCCAGGGCATCGTGTGCGGCATCACGGCGGCGATCGGCTACGGTCTGGGCGTCCTCGCGGCGTGGATCTGGCGGGCCTTCGCCGACCGCGGCGTTCGCGCGACGCGCCCTCGCTCGTGGCGGGTCTTCGCGATCTCGGCGGCTGCGCTGTTCGCGGTCTCGTTCGCGCTGGGGCAGTACTGGCAGTACGAGATCCGCCGCATCATGGAGATCGACGAGTACAACATCGCCCTCGTCGTGGCGTCGCCGTTCATCGCTGCGCTGCTGTTCGGCCTGCTGCTCATGGCCGGACGCGGTGTCCGCCGGCTCTACCGCTGGATCGCTCGTGCCCTGCGCCGGTGGATCGGGCCGAGGGCCGCGGCCGTGGTCGGCTGGGCACTGGCCGCCGCCACGGTCTCCCTGCTGGTGAGCGGCGTGCTGCTCCAGGGCCTGTGGAACGCCGCCGACCAGGCCTTCTCGGTACGCAACACGATCACCGAGGAAGGCGTCACGCAGCCGACCACCGGGCTGCGGTCCGGTGGTCCGGGCTCCATCGTGCCGTGGGACACGTTGGGTCGCGAGGGGCGCACCTTCGCCGCTTCGGGCCCGTCGGCCGACGACATCCAGCGCGTCGCGCACCAGCCGGCCAAGGAGCCGATCCGCGCCTACGCCGGGCTCGAGTCGGCTGATGACGCCGAGACCCAGGCTCGGCTGGCGGTCGACGACCTCGCTCGGGCCGGCGGTTTCGACCGGGCCGACCTGCTCGTCATCACGACGACGGGCAGTGGCTGGGTCGACCCCGCACTGCTCGACAGCTTCGAGTACCTCAGCGGGGACTCGGCCGCCGTGGCCATCCAGTACTCCTACCTGCCCTCGTGGATCTCGTACCTCGTCGACCAGTCCAAGGCGCGCGAGGCGGGCCGGGCGCTGTT
>DASUQN010000662.1:0-5435 GCA_036280515.1 Intrasporangium sp.
CTTCACCTCGACCCAGGGCGGCGGCCCTGCCGAGACGGCGCCGTCGGACAACGTCGGCGGCTACGGCAACGGGTTCGGACAGGTGTGGGCCTACCACTGCCGGTCCGAGAAGCTCCAACTGATCTACCAGTCGCCGGGCAAGCAGGTCTTCGACTTCCCGGACAACATCACCGTCAGCGCGCGAGGGACGCTCGTCGTCTGCGAGGACAGCGACGCGGACAACTACCTCCGCGGTCTCAACCGCGGTGGTCAGCTCTGGGACATCGCACTGAACCGAGTCGAGAGCGCCCGAACGGGGCTGCCCCGCTACAACGACGAGTTCGCCGGCTCGACCTTCAGCCCTGACGGGCAGACGCTCTATGTGAACATCCAGGCGAGCGCGGGCATGACCTTCGCCATCTGGGGGCCGTGGCACAAGCACGGCGTGTGATCCCGGACTGATTCAGCCGTATGCCGCTGGGCTCGCTTCCGCTGTGGAGCGAGCCCAGTGCCGTCCCCCACTTCACGTGGTCAGGAGGATCTTGCCGATGTGGGTGGACGCCTCCATCTCGCGGTGGGCATCGGCCGCCCGGTCGAGCGGGTAGCGGGAGTTGATGATGGGGCGGACGTGACCGGCCTCGATGAGCGGCCAGACGTGCTCCCGGACCGCGGCCACGATCGCGGCCTTCTCTGCGGCGGGTCGGGCGCGCAGCGTCGTGGCGATGACGGCACCCCGCTTGGACATGAGCCTGCCCAGATCGAGCTCGGCCTTGCGACCGCCCTGGAGGCCGATCGTCACCAGGCGGCCGTTGACGGCGAGGGCGTGGACGTTCTTGGCCAGGTACTTGGCGCCGATGTTGTCGAGGATGACGTCGGCGCCGTGGTCGTCGTTGGCGGCGCGCAGCTCCTCCTCGAAGTCCTGCTCGTTGTAGTTCACGAGGACCTCGGCACCGAGCTCGCGGCAGAAGTCGAGCTTCGCCTGGCTGCCGGCGGTGACCGCGACGTGCGCGCCGACAGCCTGGGCGAGCTGGATCGCCATCGTGCCGATCCCCGAGCTGCCGCCGTGGATGAGAAGCCACTGGCCCGGCAGGATGTTGGCGGTCATGAAGACGTTGGACCAGACCGTGCACGCGACCTCGGCGAGGCCGGCTGCGTCGACGAGGTCCACCCCGGCCGGCTTGGGCAGGACCTGGCCGGCCGGTGCGGCAACCTGCTCCGCATAGCCGCCGCCCTCCAGCAGGACGCAGACCTCGTCCCCGACCGTGAAGGAGTCGACGCCCTCACCCAGCGCGGCGATGCGGCCGCTGACCTCGAGGCCCGGATAGGGCGACGCCCCGGGCGGTGGGTCGTAGAAGCCCTGGCGCTGCATGACATCCGCCCGGTTGACGCCGGCCGCCACCACGTCGACGAGGACCTGGCCCGGTCCAGCGTTCGGGGCGGGGACGTCGGCGGGGACGAGGGCGTCGGGTCCGCCCGGCTCGGGGATGGTGATGGCGCGCATGGCCAGACTGTATTGCCCTGCCTCTGCCCAAACGGCCACGGACGACCGTTTCTCGCGAGACAGGGATGGTGTGCGCGTGCGCGGCCGCCGTATGGCACCTTCGGCCGGAGCAACGGTCGTCCGAGGACAGCGGGAACCTTGGGCTGGGCGCCGGCCAAGCGGCATACGCTCTAGTGGTGGTCGTGGCTCAGCTGCGGGCCGGGCTGAGCCGGCGAGTGATGTCCGCGGCAGCGGCGTGGGCTCGGGTGACGAGATCATGGACGCGGTCAGGGTCGGCGTCGGCGGATCGGAAGGTCACCGCGACGGCAGCGAGCGGGCGGTCGGCGCGGTCGAGGACGGGCACGGCGACGGACGACAGGTCGGGGGTGATGGTCCCGTCTTCGCGCGCGTGGCCAGCAGCACGGGTTCGGGTGAGCAGGGTCCGCAGCTCCTTGAGCGACGTGGGACCCGTGCCGTTCCGCTGGGTGAAGGACCCA
Organism: Intrasporangium sp.; assembly: GCA_036280515.1. Lineage (GTDB taxonomy): Bacteria > Actinomycetota > Actinomycetes > Actinomycetales > Dermatophilaceae > Intrasporangium. Next base: position 1,957 of record DASUQN010000662.1, read on the forward strand.
CGATCCGGATAGAGCGCACGGACCTGCGCAGGGGGCAGGCCGGCGAGCATGGCCAGGCCGCTCGCCGTCAGGTGGGAGGGGAGCCGCACCCCGACGTCGGTCACGAGGGTCGGCTGGCCCGGCGCCCGCTCCTCGAGCAGGTAGAAGACGTCGCGGCCGTCGAGGGTGGCGAAGTGGGCGTTCCGGCCGCACTGGTCGGCCAGGCGGCGAATCGCGGCGCGGGCCACTCGGGCCAGCGGCGCCTGGCGCTGGTAGGCCGAGCCGAGCTCGTAGGCCGCTGAGCCGAGACCGTAGCGGCGCTCCTCGGCGTAGTGCGTCACGTAGCCCCGTGAGCAGAGCACCTTCAGCAGGTGGTAGACCGACGAGCGGGGGAGCGACAGGTCGCGGGCGATCGAGGCGGCCGGCACCGGCTCGGCATGGCGGGAGAGGTGCTCGAGCACGTCGAGCGCGCTGGCTGCGGCCGGAGCGTTGGTCATCCCGTCCCTTTCCATGGGACATGTCTCGTATCCGAGACGATTGTGCACCGCCGCAGGGTGCCCCGCCAGCGTTGCCACGGTTCCATGGGTGGCATGACCTATTCCGTGGACCTGGACCTCCAGGCGGCGCCCGTCACCGTCGGCATCGGCCCGCTGTCGTTCGAGGACGTCATCGCCGTCGCCCGGCACGACGCGCCCGTCGAGCTGTCACCCGAGGCCGAGGCCGAGATCGGCCGGAGCCGCGAGGTCGTCGAGGCGCTCGCCGACGACGTCGAGCCGCACTACGGCGTGTCGACGGGCTTCGGTGCGCTCGCGACACGGCACATCCCCGTGGACCGGCGAGCGCAGCTGCAACGCTCGCTCATCCGGTCGCACGCCGCCGGCGCCGGTCCCGCGGTCGAGCGCGAGGTCGTGCGCGCGCTCATGCTGCTGCGGTTGTCGACCCTCGCGACGGGCCGCACCGGCGTGCGGCTGGAGACAGCGAGGGCGTATGCCGCTGTGCTGAGTTCGGGGATCACCCCCCTCGTGCACGAGTACGGTTCGCTCGGCTGCTCGGGTGACCTCGCGCCGCTCGCGCACTGCGCTCTCGTCGTGATGGGTGAGGGCACGGTCCTCGCCCCCGACGGGACGATGAGGGATGCCCGCTTCGCGCTCCAGGAGGCGGGGATCGAGCCGGCCCAGTTGCGGGAGAAGGAGGGACTCGCCCTCATCAACGGCACGGACGGCATGCTCGGCATGCTCGTGCTCGCCATTGACGACCTGCGCTCGCTCCTCAAGCTCGCCGACGTGGCTGCTGCGATGAGCGTCGAGGGGCTGCTGGGGACGGACGACGTCTTCGCGGCCGACCTGCACGAGCTGCGGCCGCATCAAGGACAGGCGCTCTCCGCAGCGAACATCCGGGCGGTCATGGCCGACTCGCCGATTCGCGAGTCCCACCGCACGGACGAGTGCACGCGAGTGCAGGACGCCTACTCGCTCCGTTGTGCGCCCCAGGTCCACGGTGGGGCGCGCGACACGATCGAGCATGCGGCACGCGTGGCCGAGGCGGAGCTCGCGTCGGCCATCGACAACCCGGTCGTGACCAAGGACGGGCGGGTCGAGTCGAACGGCAACTTCCACGGGGCGCCGGTCGCCTACGTGCTCGACTTCCTCGCCATCGTGGCGGCCGACGTCGCATCGATGTCGGAGCGCCGGACGGACCGCTTCCTCGACAAGGCGCGCAGCCAGGGACTGCCTGCCTTCCTCGCGCACGACCCCGGCGTCGACTCGGGGCTGATGATCGCCCAGTACACCCAGGCGGCGATGGTCTCGGAGCTCAAGCGGCTGGCGGCGCCTGCGTCGGTCGACTCGATCCCGAGCTCGGCGATGCAGGAGGACCACGTCTCGATGGGGTGGTCGGCTGCACGCAAGCTGCGCCGGTCGGTTGACGCACTCGGCCGGGTTCTCGCCATCGAGCTCGTCACCGCCGCCCGGGGGCTCCAGCTGCGAGCCCCGCTCGAGCCGGGACCGGCGTCGCAGGCGGTGATCCATGCGCTCGCAGATCTCGCCGACGTGGCCCCAGGGCCCGACCGGGTTCTCGCCGACACGCTGGGTGCTGCCTACCTCGGCGTCCTGGACGGCTCCTACGTCAGGGCCGCCGAGTCGGTCACCGGCCCCCTCCGCTAGATCCAAAGTGCTGGCGCGCACGAACTGCACGCTCGTCGAGAAGCCAGCCCAGCGGCATACGGAAACATCTGAAAGTCTTTGGACGAGAAGGGAACTGACATGGAAGGTGCACGACCCGTCCGCGCTCCGCGCGGCACCCAGCTGACGGCGCAGTCGTGGGCGACCGAGGCGCCGCTGCGGATGCTCATGAACAACCTCGACCCCGAGGTGGCCGAGCGGCCCGACGACCTCGTCGTCTACGGCGGCACGGGCAGGGCCGCGCGTGACTGGACGTCCTTCGACGCCATGGTGCGCACCCTGACCACGCTGAAGCAGGACGAGACGATGCTCGTGCAGAGCGGCCGGCCGGTCGGCGTCATGCAGACGCACGAGTGGGCGCCGCGCGTGCTCATCGCCAACTCCAACCTCGTTGGTGACTGGGCCAACTGGCCCGAGTTCCGCCGCCTCGAGCACCTCGGGCTGACGATGTACGGCCAGATGACCGCGGGATCGTGGATCTACATCGGTACCCAGGGGATCGTGCAGGGCACCTACGAGACCTTCGCGGCCGTCGCGGAGAAGCGCTTCGGTGGGACCCTCGCCGGCACGCTGACGCTGACTGGCGGCTGCGGCGGCATGGGGGGAGCGCAGCCGCTCGCGGTCACCCTCAACGGCGGTGCCTGCCTCATCGTCGACGTCGATCCCGCCCGCTTGCGGCGCCGCGTCGAGCACCGGTACCTCGACGAGGTGGCCGAGAGCCTCGACGAGGCGGTCGAGAAGGCCTTGCGGGCCAGGGAGGAGAAGCGGGCCTGGTCCGTCGGTGTCGTCGGCAATGCCGCCGAGGTGTTCCCGGAGCTGCTGCGGCGTGGGGTGCCGATCGACATCGTCACCGACCAGACCTCGGCGCACGACCCGCTCAGCTACCTGCCCGAGGGGATCGCGCTCGAGGACTGGCACGAGTACGCCGAGAAGAAGCCCGAGGAGTTCACCGACCGGGCGCGGGCGTCAATGGCCAGGCACGTGCGGGCCATGGTCGAGTTCCAGGACGGCGGGGCCGAGGTCTTCGACTACGGCAACTCGATCCGGGACGAGGCGCGTCAGGGTGGGTATGACCGCGCGTTCGAGTTCCCCGGCTTCGTGCCGGCCTACATCCGGCCGCTCTTCTGTGAGGGCAAGGGTCCGTTCCGGTGGGCGGCGCTCTCCGGGGACGCCAAGGACATCGCCGTGACCGACCGGGCCGTGCTCGAGCTCTTCCCGGACAACGACCGGCTGCACAAGTGGATCCGCGGTGCGCAGGAGCGCGTGTCGTTCCAGGGGCTGCCGGCGCGGATCTGCTGGCTCGGCTACGGCGAGCGGGAC
>DASUQN010000663.1:0-6295 GCA_036280515.1 Intrasporangium sp.
CTCAGCGGCATACGGCCAACTGTTGGTCTGAGCAAGAACGGTCAGGTGGCATCGGCGTGGACCGGTGCACGATGAGTCCATGAGTACGACACGTGGACGCGACCGGCTGCGCGAGCTGCTTGACGCCGTGCTCGACGAGGAGCACCAGCGACTCGACGACATGGCGGGCGGCGCGTTCACCTCGCCCTACCACTTCTCCCGGCTCCTGAGCCGCGACGCCGGCGAGCCACCGGTGGCGATGCGACGCCGGGTGATGCTGGAGCGCGCCGCATGGCAGCTGCGGGGAGGCACCTCGGTCACCGAGGCGGCGTTCGCCGCGGGCTACGACTCGGTCGAGGGCTTCAGCCGGGCCTTCGCGCGGGCGTTCGGTCACCCGCCGAGCGAGCCCGTCGCCGGGAGCAGCTGGCTCCCGTCACCCAACGGCATCCACTTCCATCCACCCACCTCGCTGTGGGTCCACACCGCGGAGCGCACCATGACCGGACCGTTGGACCACCTGGTCCACCACGACCTCGACGACACCCGCTACCTCCTTGAGGCGGCCAAGCAGCTCTCCGATGCCGACTACCGCCGCCAGCTGCGGCCGGATCAGCAGGTGGTGTGGTTCGAGGGGAAGGAGGCGTCGGTGGCGCGCGTGCTCGAGCGGCAGATCTTCACCAAGGAGGTGTGGCTCGCGGCGATCCTCGGGGAGGACTACCCCGAGCCGGGTGGCGACGACCCGAGCTCTCTGCTCGACCGGCAGCAGGCGGTCGCGGGTCGCTGGCTGGACATGCTGCGCGACATCGAACGGCGCGATGCCTGGGACGACCGCATCGTCGACGCGCTGTGCGACCCGCCGGAGAGCTTCGTCCTCGGGTCGATCGTCGCCCACGTGCTCACCTTCGCCGCCCACCGGCGGCACGTGGCCCGCGACATGCTCCGCGAGCTCGGCGCCACCGTCGACAACGGCGACCCGATCGAGTGGTTGCGCCGCCGCAACGACCAGGAGGTGGCGGGATGAGTCGCACGGTCTACTACACGGCGACCACCCTCGACGGCTTCCTCGCGGACGAGAACGACTCGCTCGACTGGCTCCTCAAGCAGGAGCTCGACAAGGACGGGCCGTTCAACTACGACGAGTTCATCGCCGGGATCGGTGCGATCACCATGGGACGTACGACCTACGACTGGGTGCTCGACCATGAGGGTGGGAAGTGGCCCTACCAGCTGCCCTGCCGCGTCTTCAGCCACCACGAGCTGCGGGCGGTCGACGGCGACGTGCGGTTCGTCCAAGGGGACGTCACGGACGTGCACGAGGAGCTGGTCAAGGCGGCCGACGGCAAGGACGTGTGGGTCGTCGGTGGCGGCGACCTCGCCGGCCAGTTCGCCGAGGCGGGGCTGCTCGACGAGATCGTCGTGTCCATCGCCCCGGTCGTGCTCGGCGCCGGCAGGCCTCTGCTGCCGCGGCGCTGGGACCTCCGACTCACCGAGGTGGGGCGCAACGGCGCGTTCGCCTGCGCCCGCTACGACGTCGTCGGGCCGCTCGGGGACTCCTCCTGAACGAGGCCCAGTGCGGCGCGGGCGCGGGCCAGGACCTCGACTGCGGTCCCCTCGTTGGGGACCACGACGCCGGGCTCGTCCGCCTCGAGGTCCTCCAGCGTGGCGAGCTGGCTGGTCAGCAGCGACGCCGGCATGTAGTGGCCCTCGCGCTGCCCCATCCGCTCCTCGATGACCTCGGGGTCCGCGAGGACGTGGCAGAACCGCACCTGCGGGCGCCCATCGCGCAGCACGTCGCGGTAGGCCCGCCGCAGCGCGGAGCACGCGACGACCGCCGACTCGCCGCGGGACACCCTCTCGGAGATCCAGTCACCGATGAGGCGTAGCCACGGCCAGCGGTCCTCGTCGGTCAGCGGTTCACCGCGGGCCATCTTCTCGATGTTCTCCCTCGGATGGAAGTCGTCGCCCTCGGCGAAGTCCCAGCGCATCGTCGTCGCGATGCCCTTGGCGACCGTCGACTTGCCGCTCCCCGACACGCCCATGACGACGATGACGTCCGGCGTGTCCGACTGCGCTCTGAGGTCCGCCATGCTCCGCACCATATGCCGTGCCAGGGCCCCTGAGCACGAAGCAGACGAGGATCACTCGACGAAGCTCAGGCGATAGCCCTTGTCCCGCAGGGCAGCCGTGACCGCGTCGGCGTGCTCCTGACCCTTCGTCTCCAACGTCACGCCGATCTCGACCTCCTGGAAGCTCAGCGCCCGCACGGTGCGGGAGTGGGCCACGTCGACGACGTTGGCATCGAGCGCCGCACAGTCGCCGAGCAGGCGCGCCAACGAGCCGGGTCGGTCGGGGACCCGGACCCTCAGCTCCAGGTACCGACCGGCCGCGGCCATGCCGTGGCGAATGATCCGGAGCAGGAGCAGCGGGTCGATGTTGCCCCCGGACAGCACCGCGACAACCGGCCCCTCGAGCTCCGGCTGGGCCAGGCCGTCGAGCAGCCAGGCAACGGCAGCGGCGCCGGCGGGTTCGACGACGAGCTTGGCCCGCTCGAGCAGGTAGAGCAGCGCTCGGGCGAGCGAGTCCTCCGAGACCGTCTCGATGGCGTCGACCTGCTGCTGGATCAGGCCGAAGGGCACGTCACCCGGCCGCCCGACGGCGATGCCGTCCGCCATGGTTGCCATCCTCGACAGCGGCATCGGATGGCCGGCAGCCAGCGACGGCGGGTAGGCCGCGGCGTCCTCCGCCTGGATCCCGATGATCCGCACGTCCGGCTTGAGGGCCCGCAGCACCGTGCTGATGCCCGCCAGCAGACCGCCGCCGCCCACGCTCACCACGACGGTCTTCACGTCGGGGCACTGGTCGAGGATCTCGATGCCACAGGTGCCCTGCCCGGCCACGATGTCGGGGTGGTCGAACGGGTGGATGAGCACTGCACCCGTCTCGGCGGCGAAGCGCTCGGCCGCGACGAGCCCCTCGTCGATCGTCGTGCCGAGCAGCTCGACGTCGGCGCCGTAGCCCTGCGTCGCCAGCAGTTTGGGCATGGCCGCCCCGACGGGCATGTAGACCTTCGCCTTGATGCCCAGCATCGAGGCGGCGAGGGCCACGCCCTGAGCGTGGTTGCCGGCCGAGGCCGCCACGACTCCGGCGCGCTTCTCGTCCTCGGACAGGCGGGCCATCCGCGTGTAGGCCCCCCTGATCTTGAACGAGCCTGCGCGCTGAAGGTTCTCGCACTTGAGCTGCACCGTGGTGCCGACTCGCTCGCTGAGCCCGCGGCTGAACTCGAGCGGGGTGGGCCGGACGACGCCGTGCAGGAGGTCCTGCGCCGCACGGACGTCGCCGATCGTCACAGTCGGGATGGGGGTCACGGACGTCACCGTACGCCCAACGCCACGTTGGGCGCCCAAGTCGGCTCAGCGGCATACGGCATCGTTCGTATGCCGCTGAGCTGGGTCCCGGACGCGCGCTGGCACCCGCTCCTACCGCACACGCCCCGCCGCCTTGGCGAGCGAACGCAGCCGTTCCGCGTGGGCGGGGGTGAGGGCACCCGGCTCCATGCGCCAGCTCCAGCCGCCCTCGACACCGGGCCTGTTCATGCGGGCCTCAGAGCCGAGGGCGAGGACGTCCTGCGCCTGCATCATGGCCAGCTGGCACGGCATGGCGAGGGCGAGCCCGATTGCCGCCCACGACGGCTCACGGTCGGCATCGACGTCCACCCCGGTCTCCCGGCAGGCTGCGCGCACCATGTCCCGGGCCTCCCACGGCAGCTGCGCCCACCAGCCGAGGACGGTGTCGTTGTCGTGGGTGCCGGTGTAGACGACCTGGTCGTGCCGGAGGTGGCTCGGGTGGTGCATGTTGGCCGGGTCGTGGGGGGTGAAGCCGAACTGCAGGACAGCCATGCCCGGGAACCCGAGCTCACGGCGCAGCTCGATGACGGCGGCGTCGATGTCACCGAGGTCCTCGGCGAGTACGGGTAGCTCGCCGAGCTCGGCTCGCACCGCGTCGAAGAGGGCGCGGCCGGGCGCCGGCTCCCAGCGGCCGATCATCGCGGTCTCGGCGTCGGAGGGGATGGCCCAGTACGCGGCGAACCCGCGGAAGTGGTCGAGGCGAACGTAGTCGAACAGCTCGAATGTCCGGCGCAGTCGCTCGATCCACCAACGGAATCCATCGGAGGCCATGACGTCCCACCGGTAGAGCGGGTTGCCCCAGAGCTGCCCAGTCGCGGCGTACGCATCCGGCGGGACGCCCGCCACGGCGTCGCTGCGGAACAGGTCCGGCCATGCCCGGACATCCGCGCCGTCCGGGGCGACGTAGATCGGGACGTCACCCATGATGCGGACCCCGCGGTCGGCGGCATACGCCCGCAGCTCGGCCCATTCGCGGGCGAACCGGACCTGGTCGGCCAGATCCCCTCCGAAGGCCGTCCAGGAGTCGACCCAGTACTGCTCGCGCTCGGCGAAGTGGGCCAGGTCATCGGGGCTGACGGGCGCGTCGGGGTGCTCGAGCAGCGCCGGCGAGGCGGCGAAGGCGGACGGCGACTTGTAGGGCGACCCGTGCTCGTCGGGGACTGACACCGGCAGGACCTGCCACACCGACTGCCCGGCCGCGGCGAGCCAGTCGACGAAGGCACGCGCCGACGGGCCCAGCCGGCCGTCGGGCAGCGAGGTGATGTGCAGCTGGACGCCGCTCGCGCGCTCGGAAATCACGCGCACAGACTCTCACGCTGCGCGGGCCAGCCCGTGTAGGCCCGCCAGGCCGTCAGAGCTCGCGCAGGTAGCAGAGCATCCGGTAGTCGGCGCCGGGTTGGATGTTGGTGAAGCCGTGCCGCTCGTAGAAGCGCCGGGTGTCCAGGTCGACCTCGTCGACGTTGATGTGCACCTCACACGCGCCCCGCGCCTGCACTGCGTCGATGGACTCGAGCAGCAGCTCCGTGCCGATGCCCTGGTCGCGCAGGTCCGGTCGCACGTAGAGTTCCTCGAGCTGGGCCAGGAGCCCGTCGTAGTAGGGCGTCGGGCGCAGGGTGAGGTAGGCGAATCCGACTGGGTCCGTGTCGTTCTCGGCGAGGAGGACCAGCACGTCGGGTCGGTCGAGGAGCGTGTGGAACCTACGGCTGAAGGCGTCAGCATCCGGTCCCGGCGTGGCGAACTCGTCGTTGAAGTCCCGGAGCAGGCGACCCACCACGTCCGCGTCGGCGGGGCCGGCGGCTCTCAGCACTGCTTTCGCCATCTGACGACGATGCCTGCGCGCATTGCCCGCCGGCAACCGCTTTTCTGGCGCCCGTGGCTTGGCGGCGGTTTTGGGCCCTGGCGCCCCGTATGCGAGGCGCCAGGGCCCACAACTGGCGCCGCGAACCCGCTGGGTGCTCAGCCCTGTCGGTCGATCTCGCCGACGACGTACTCGGCGATGGCAAGGCTCGAGGTCGCGGCCGGTGAGGGCGCGTTGCGGATGCTCGTCACGCCGTCGCTGTGCGTGATGCGGAAGTCGTCGACGAGGGTGCCGTCACGCTCGACCGCCTGGGCGCGGACTCCCATGCCGTTGCGGACGACGTCCGCAGACCCGATCGCTGGGACGTATCGTTGGGCGGTTCGCATGTAGGCGCGCATCGACAGGGACCCGAGGACCTCCTTGGCGCCGGTGCGCCAGTGGGTGCGTGCCATCTGCCAGAAGCCGGGCCAGGTGAGGATATCGCGCACGTCGGCGGCCTTGACATCGCGCCGGCGGTAGCCCTCTCGCTTGAGGCTGAGGACGGCGTTGGGCCCGACGTCGAGCTCCCCGTAGACGCGGCGGGTGAAGTGCACACCGAGGAAGGGATAGCGCGGATCGGGGACGGGATAGACCATTCCCCGGACGAGCTGGCGCTTCGCCGGACTGACGCTGAGGTACTCGCCGCGGAAGGGGACGATCCGCGGGCCGCCGGTGTCGCCGGCCAGCCGGGCCAGCCGGTCGGCCTGGAGCCCGGCGCAGAGGACCAGCCGGTGGACCCGGTGCCGCGCTGGGCCGGCTTGGACGTCGATGCCGCCGACACTGCGCTCCAGTCCCGTCACCGTCGTGCCGAGGTGGATCTCGCCGCCGCTGTCGATGATGTCCGTGCCCATGGCCTCGGCGACGGCGACGAAGTCGGTGATCGCGGTCCTCGGGGAGTGCAGGGCGGCGAGGCCCACCGCGTAGGGCTCGATCTCGCGGATCCGCTCCGGGCCGACCCGCGCGAGGCCGGGCACGCCGTTGCGCAGTGCCGTCTGCTCGAGGGCGTCGAAGCGTCCCAGCTCTGAGGGGTCGACCGCGACGACGAGCTTGCCGCACTCGTTGTAGGCGATCCCGT
>DASUQN010000664.1:0-10286 GCA_036280515.1 Intrasporangium sp.
GCCGGCATCTTCCGGACCGAGGGCTCCCTCGTCAAGGGCGCGGCCACGTTGCGGGAGCTGCAGGAGCGGTCCGAGTCCATGGCGATCGGCGATCACAGCCGAGCCTTCAACACCGAGGTCGTCGCCGCTCTGGAGCTGTCCAACATGCTCGACGTGGCCGAGGCCATCATCGCGGCGGCGCTGAGGCGCGAGGAGTCGCGCGGTGCCCACCAGCGCCTCGACTTCCCGGCCCGCGACGACGAGCACTACCTCGCGCACTCGCTCGTCCATCGCGGCGAGGGCGGCGCACACCGGGTCGAGTACGTGCCCGTGACCGTCACCCGATGGCCACCCGGTGAACGCGTCTATGGGAGGTGAGCGATGGCTGACACGATCACGCTCGAGGTGATGCGCTATCGGCCCGACCGCGAGGGCGAGCCGACCGTCCAGGAGTACGAGGTCCCGCTGCGCCGGGACTGGGCCGTGCTGGACGGCCTGAACCACGTGAAGGACAACCTCGACGGGAGCCTGTCCTACCGCTGGTCGTGCCGCATGGGCATCTGTGGGAGCTGCGGCATGACCGTCAACGGCGACCCACGGCTGACCTGCGCGACGTTCCTCGTTGACTACGCACCCGGACCCATCCGCGTCGAGCCGCTCGCCAACTTCCCCGTCATCCGAGACCTCGTCGTCGACATCGGCGACTTCATGCGCAAGCTGCCCCAGGTCAGTCCGTGGATCGTGCGTGAGGAGGAGCGGCCCGTCGACGAGGGCGAGTACCTCCAGACTCCCGAGCAGCTCGAGGACTACTCGCAGTACAGCATGTGCATCAACTGCATGCTGTGCTACTCCGCCTGCCCCGTCTACGGGCTGGACCCCGAGTTCATCGGTCCGGCCGCAATCGCACTCGCGCAGCGCTACAACCTCGACTCGCGCGACGAGGGGGCCGACGTCCGGCTCGACCTGCTCATCCACCCCGAGGGCATCTGGGGCTGCACGTTCGTCGGTGAGTGCACCCGTGCCTGCCCGAAGGGTGTGGACCCAGCCGGAGCGATCCAGCGGTACAAGCTCGCCGCCGCCCTGCAGTCCGTGCGGTCGTTCGTCCTCCCCCGGGGTCCGCGATGACCCAGCCAGCCAGGGATGCCCATCCGGCCTACCGTCCCGAGATGAGCCGGCTGTGGTGGCTGGGGCGTCGCAGCTACGTGTTCTTCGTCCTGCGTGAGCTGAGCAGCATCTTCGTCGCGTGGTCGGTGGTCTTCCTGCTCCTGCTCATCCGCGCGCTCGCCCAGGGCGAGGCCCAGTACCGCGACTTCCTCGACTGGGCGGCGACCCCGTGGGTCGTGGTCCTCAACGTCGTCACATTGGCCTTCCTGGTGCTCCACTCGGTCACCTGGTTCAACCTCACCCCCGCTGCCGCTGTCGTGAAGCTGCGCGGGCAGCGAGTCCCGCCGGCGGCGATCGCCGGCGGCGCCTACGCCGGCTGGGTCGTGGTGACCGCCCTGATCGTTGCGCTGGTGGTGACCCGCTAGATGCCAAGGCGGACGGTCGAGCCGGTCCTCTGGCTGCTGTTCAGTGCGGGCGGGGTGGTGTCGGCCCTGTTCCTCCCGGCCCTGGTGTTCCTCTTCGCGCTCGCGATACCGCTGGGCTGGATCGAGGAGCCCGGCCGCGACAGTCTGCTCGGCCTCGTCGGTCACCCGCTGACCGCCCTCGTCCTGCTCGGCGTCTTCGTGCTCTCGCTCCTGCACTGGGCCCAGCGTTTCCGTTATGCGCTCTTCGACGGGCTCAAGCTCAAGGCTCACCAGCGCCTCATCAACACCGTCGTCTATGCGCTGGCGGTGCTCGGGTCGTTGGCGGCCGTCGTCGTGCTGTGGCAGGCGGTCCTCCACGCGTAACGGCTGACTGCATGCCGTATGCCGCTGTGCCTGCTCATCTTAGACCCCGACAACACGCTCGACGCGAGGTGCCGTCTGCCGATGCAGGGGCGCCGTTGTGGTCATCCGCTGGCGGGTCGGACTCGCTCCTCGAGAGCGTCGAGCACGAGATCGAGTCCGTAGTCGAACTCGAGGCCGAAGTCGTACCCCGGCTGCAGGATGTGCCCGGTCGTGAACTCGAGCAGGCTCGGGTAGTCGGCCGCGAGGTACTGCAGCATCATCGACTCGGCCACCTCGTTGACGGTCTCCGGGCCATTGATCGGCAGGGAGGCCTCGGACATGGCGAAGCCGTAGACGTACGAGTCGATCACGGCATAGGCGTGTGCGGTCAGCTCGAGGGAGAAGCCGGCGCCACGGAGGCAGCCGATGACGGAATCGAGATGGCGCAGCGTCGCCGGGCCGGGGCTCGTCCGGGCCTGGAGCAGGGGGATCGCCCACGGGTGACGGCGCAGGACCGAACGGACCGAGGCGCAGCGCCGGTGCATCTCAGTGCGCCAGTCACCTTGTGCAGCAGGTAGTTCCATCTCGGCGAAGACGAGGTCGACGATGCCGTCGATGATCTCGTCCTTGCCGGCAACGTAGTGGTAGACGGACATCGGCTTGACCCCGAGCGTCTGCGCGAGCGAGCGGATCGTCAGAGATGCCAGGCCGCCGTCGTCTGCGACGCGAATGGCCCCCTCGAGGATGCGCTCTCGGCTGAGTGGCGTGCGTTGTCGGCCCTCCATGGCGGCACTCCCGCTCGAAATCTTCACATCGTGCCTCTTTCGTCGTGTGCCCAGAACCTAGTGTATTCGTACTTAGTACGCTACCGTGATCGTACTAAGTACGGCGGCAGCGACCCGCCGAGCAATGAAGGGAAGCAGTCATGGGAGATCAACTGGCCAGCGTCAGAGGTGCCAACCCGTCCGGTCAGGGGGACCAGTCCGCTGACTCGATGAGCGCCATCGTCCAGGACGGCTACGGCACGTCCGACATCCTGCGCCTCGCGCAGATCGCCCGACCCGAGGTCGGCCCCCGCGAGGTGCTCATCAGCGTGCGTGCCGCCGGGCTCGACCGGGGCACGTGGCATCTCATGCAGGGCAAGCCCCGTCTGCTACGCCTCGTCTTCGGGCTGCGGGCGCCGAAGCAGCCCGTCATCGGACGCGACGTCGCGGGCACCGTCGTCGAGGTCGGTTCCGGGGTGACGAAGTTCGCCGTCGGGGACGACGTCTTCGGAGTCGCCCCTGGCTCGGTCGCCGAGTACGCCGTCGCCCGCGAGGACAAACTCGCCCGCCGCCCGGCGAATCTCACGTGGGAGCAGGCCGCCGTCGCTCCCATCTCCGGGGGCACGGCCCTGCAGGCCGTCGTCGACACAGGTGGAGTCGCCGCCGGCCAGAAGGTGCTCGTCACCGGCGCCTCCGGCGGGGTCGGGTCGTATGCCGTTCAGCTGGCCAAGTCCTTCGGCGCCGAGGTCACCGGGGTGGCGAGCGCCCCAAAGCTCGACCTGGTTCGCGACCTCGGGGCCGACCACACCCTCGACTACGCCAAGGACGACTTCGCTGACGGCTCCCAGCGCTATGACCTCGTCATCGACATCGCCGGACTCTCCGACCTGGCCCGCTTGCGACGCGCAATCACGCCGACCGGCACCCTCGTGCTCGTCGGCGGGGAGGGCGGGGGCGACTGGACCGGCGGCACGATCGGACGCCAGCTCCGAGCGCGCCTCGCGTCGATCTTCGGTGGCCAACGTCTGACCAGCGTCATCGCGAAGGAGCGGGCCTCGTACTACGAGCGGCTCGCCGTCCTCCTCGAGTCCGGGGAGGTAGTGCCGAGCGTCGATAGGGCGTACCCGATCGCCGAGACGGCCGACGCGATGCGATACCTCGAGTCCGGCAAGGTCCGCGGCAAGGTCGCCATCACGATGGGCTCGGTCCGATGATCACCGTCGAGTCGGTCACGAAGACCTACGGGAAGTTCACTGCGGTCGACGACGTCTCGTTCACCGCGACGCCCGGACGGGTCACCGGGTTCCTCGGCCCCAACGGCGCAGGCAAGTCCACGACGATGCGCATCATCGTCGGGCTGACCCCCGCGACGTCCGGCACCGCCCAGGTGTGCGGACGCCACTTCTCCGAGCTGCCCAACCCCGGGCTGGAGGTCGGTGTCCTGCTCGACGCGTCCGCCCAGCACGCGGGTCGGACCGGGCGCGAGATCCTCACGCTGGCCCAGCGCATCATGGGCCTGCCGGCCAGTCGGGTCGAGGAGATGCTCGACGTGGTCAGCCTGAGCCCGGACGAGGCAGACCGACGAGTGCGCGACTACTCCCTCGGGATGCGCCAGCGGCTCGGGATCGCCGCAGCCCTTCTCGGCGAGCCCGAGGTGCTCATCCTCGACGAGCCCGCCAACGGCCTCGACCCGGCCGGCATCCGGTGGATGCGGGACCTGTTGCGCGAATACGCCGACGGCGGCGCCACGGTGCTGCTGTCCTCGCACCTGCTCCACGAGATCGAGGTCATCGCCGACGACCTCGTCGTCATCGGCAACGGCCGCATCGTCGCCCAGGGCACCAAGACCGAGCTGCTCGCCGCGGCCGGCACGCTCGTCCGGACCCCCGAGGTCGCTCTGCTCAGCGCGGCGCTCGCTGTCGCCGGCATCGACCACCAGGAGGTCGACAGCCGCGAGGGCAACGGCACCCTGCGGGTCGAGGCCGACCCCGCCATCGTCGGTCAGCTGGCCCTCAAGGCAGGCGCGCCGCTCGTCGAGCTGCGCGCAGCCGAGGGCGCCGGACTCGAGGAGATGTTCCTCGAGCTCACCGCGGACACCCAGCGGGATCACCACGCCCACGACAACGCAGCAGAACCCACGGTAGGAGCAGTCTCATGACCGCCATCACTCCACGGATCCCCCCGGTCACCCAAGGCTCCGCCTCGTTTGAAGCCACCGTCGGCACCGGCCCCTCGGCGGCCCTCGCCCCACGCCCGGTCCGGGCCGCGGCGCTGCAGCCCATCCCGCTCTCGCGGATCGTCTCCGTCGAGATGCGCAAGTCGTTCGACACCAGGTCCGGCTTCTGGCTGCTGGCGAGCATCGGCATCGCGTCGCTGCTCGCCACGATCGGGGTCATCCTCTTCGCAGCAGCCGAGGAACGCACCTTCAGCACCTTCACCCTGGCGACCGGCTTCCCGATGGCCATCATCCTGCCGGTGATCGCGATCCTGTCGGTCACCAGCGAATGGAGCCAGCGCAGCGGGCTGACCACCTTCACCCTCGTGCCGAACCGCGGTCGAGTCATCCTCGCCAAGGGCATCGCCGTCGTCCTCGTCGCGATCGCCTCGATGCTGCTTGCGTTCGCAATCGGGGCGCTCGGCAATGTCGTCGGCTCACTCATCGCCGGCACCGACGCGATCTGGGACCAGAGCCTGGCCGTCCTGGGCGCCATCGTCCTGGGCAACACGCTCGTGCTGCTCGTCGGCTTCATGCTCGGGCTGCTCATCCGCAACTCTGCTGGAGCGATGGTCGCCTACTTCGTGTTCGGCTTCGTGGCTCCACCGCTGCTCGAGCTCCTCGCCTTCACGCAGGACTGGTTCCACGATGCGCACCCGTGGGTAGACCCGAACGTGACGCAGAAGCTCCTCTTCCACGGCCCGCTCGCGGGTGAGCAGTGGTCCCAGCTCGGCGTCACGACGGTCGTCTGGCTCGTGGTGCCGATCACCGTCGGTCTGTGGACGATGCTCCGCAGCGAGGTCAAGTAGGTGCCCGGCCAAACGGCCCTGCCGATGTCAGGCCGGACGGTCCTCGTCACCGGGGCCACCGGCGGGATCGGCCGGGCGACCGCCGCGGGCCTCGCTGGGCTCGGCGCGCGGGTCGGCATCGTGGGCCGCGACCGGGACCGCGCCGAAGCGGCAGCGAGCGCGATCCGGGGAGTGAGCCCAGCGTCATACGTCGATGTGTTTGTCGCCGACCTCTCCCTACAAGGGGAGGTCCGGCGGCTGGCGGCAGAGGTGCTCACGACCTACGAAGGGCTCAACGTGCTCGTCAACAACGTCGGCGGCTTCTGGGCAACGCGCCACGTCACGGCGGACGGCATTGAGCACACCTTCGCCGTCAACCACCTCGCACCGTTCCTGCTGACCACCTTGCTTCTCGAGCGGCTGGAAGCGAGCGGCCCGGCGCGGGTCGTCACCGTCTCGTCGGGCGCGCACACGCTCGGCACCATCGACTTCGCCGACCTGCAGGGCGAGCGCCACTACTCAGGACCCCACGCCTACAACCAGTCCAAGCTCGCCAATGTTCTGTTCACCTACGAGCTGGCCCGGCGTCTCGGCTCGGGTCCCGTCACGGCCAACGCGCTGCATCCAGGGATGGTCCGCACCGGCTTCGGAGCCGAGGACCAGCAGGCCGCTTGGAAGATCGTCGCGCCCTTGGTCCGGCCGTTCCTGCGCAGTCCCGCGCGCGGGGCGCTCACGTCGATCCATCTCGCCGCTTCGCCGGAGGTGGAGGGGGTGACCGGCACCTACTTCGCCGACCGTCGACCCAAGCAGTCGAGTGCGCTCTCTCGTGACCCGGCGGTCGCGGCGCGGCTCTGGCAGGTCAGCACCGACCTCGTTGCGACCACCGCGCTCCGGTGATCATGGCGCTTGATCGAGGGATGGCGTCGATGGTTGGACGACGCACCCGTCTCGAGCTCACTCGATGAGTCGGTCGGGCCCGCCACGTGCCGGGAGGGCCGTGGGCAATCTCGGTCGTGAGCGGCATACGGCCGCCGATAGGCTGGCGCAGTGATCGACATCAAGCTCGTGCGCGACGACCCCGACCGGGTTCGTGTCTCGCAACTGGCCCGAGGAGAGGACCCCGGGATCGTGGACGCGATCCTCGCTGCCGACGAGCGTCGGCGTTCCTCCCTCGGCGAGTTCGAGTCGTTGCGCGCGGAGCAGAAGGCGGTGAGCAAGGACGTCGGCGCGGCGATGGGCGCCTTCCAGAAGGCGCGGAAGGCCGGGGCTCCAGACGCGGACCACCTCGAGGAGGTCGCCCACACGGCGCGGACCAAGGCCGCGCGTCTCAGCGAGGAGGTCAAGGCGCTCGAGTCGACGGCCGGCGAGGCGGAGGCTGAGCTGACCCGGCTGCTGCGCAGGGTGGGCAACGTCATCATCGACGGGGTGCCCAGCGGTGGCGAGGATGACTACGTTGTGCTCGAGACGGTCGGTACCCCAAGGGATTTCGAGGCCGAGGGCTTCGAGCCCCTCGACCACCTCGCGCTCGGGGAGCGCCTCGGTGCCATCGACATGGAGCGCGGCGCGAAGGTCGGTGGCGCCCGCTTCTACTACCTCACCGGGGTTGGCGCGCTGCTCGAGTTGGCTCTGCTCAACCTGGCGATGGCACAGGCCACCGCAGCAGGTTTCACCCCGATGATCACGCCGACGATGGCGCGGCCCGAGATCATGCTTGGCGCCGGCTTCATCGACGCTCATGCCGAGGAGGTCTACCGCCTCGAGGCCGACGACCTCTACCTGACCGGGACGTCGGAAGTGGCGCTGGCCGGCTACCACGCCGACGAGATCATCGACCTGTCGGCAGGGCCGAGGCGCTATGCGGGCTGGTCGGCGTGCTACCGGCGTGAGGCCGGGTCGCACGGCAAGGACACCCGGGGGATCATCCGGGTCCACCAGTTCCACAAGGTCGAGATGTTCAGCTACTGCCGTCCCGAGGAGGCCGAGGAGGAGCACCAGCGGCTGCTCGGCTGGGAGCGGGAGATGCTCGCCAGGATCGAGGTTCCGTACCGGATCATCGACATCGCGGCAGGAGACCTCGGTGGGCCGGCTGCGCGCAAGTTCGACTGCGAGGCCTGGGTGCCGACGCAGGGCAAGTACCGCGAGGTGACCTCGACCTCCAACTGCACGACGTTCCAGGCGCGCAGACTGAACACGCGCGAGCGCGACCCCAACGGGTCGGGGACGCGCACGGTCGCGACCCTGAACGGCACCCTCGCGACGACCCGCTGGATCGTGGCGATCCTGGAGAACCACCAGCAGCCGGACGGCTCAGTCATCGTTCCGGAAGCGCTCCGGCCCTTCCTCGGCTCGGACGTGCTCAAGCCGATCGCCTGACTCGCGATGAGGTTTCCGGTTCGCCGGAAATATTGCCGGGCAAGCTGATTCGTCCTATCCGCTCGCCGGCCCGGCCACCGACCGAACCGGGAGGACGGCCTGAGTGTCGGTACCCAAGTCCCTGGTGGCTGGTATCAGCCCAGCGGCGGGTCGCCTCTGCCCGGGTGGTGGGCGCCCCGCAGCCAGGTGCTCGCTGCCTCATGACGAACCAGAGAACCAGGACCACCCACGTGAACACTGCCACCCTCCACACCTGGTCCTCCCAGGTCCGCCTCCCCGGACAGGCCGTTGCGCCGCCCGGCCCGGTGGACCTGACGCGGACCTACCTCATGCACCACGCGTTCCGCCGCGACCTCGCCGATTTCACGACGGCCGTGGCCGCGACGCCGCCGGACGAGCCCGTGACCTGGCTCAGCCTGGCCGGTCGCTGGCGCTTCTTCGTCACCTCGATCCGGCGCCACCAGGCCGCGGAGGACGAGGGCCTCCGGCCCGAGCTGCGGCCGCTCACCGACTCCGCGGGGCGGGATGCCCTGGACGCTCTCGAGGAGGAGCACCGCGCCATCGAGGACGTGCTCGCAGCGTGCACCAGGGGGTTCGAGCGGCTCGCGCCACCACCGGACGTCCACGCGCGCGCCGAGCTCGCAGCGAGCCTGCGGCGAGCGGGCGAGCTGGTGGGCTCCCACCTCGACCGTGAGGAGCAGGAGACGATGCGCCTCCTTCAGGAGCTGCTGACGCCGGAGCGCTGGGCCCGCATCGAGGAGACCCACTACACGTCCATGCTGCCACCTGCCGACGTCGTCACCCTCGTCCCCTGGCTGCTGCATCGCGTCCCGGGGCCGATCCGCCGCGACCACCTCACGCGAGCCGGCCGTGCCCACCACCTGCTCTGGCTCGCGACCCGGGCCGGCTTCACGCGCCGCGAACGGCTCACCTTCGCCCACGCCGGCTGAGGATCGCGCACCCAGTCGCGGTCTGGCCGGCTTGAGCTTGTGCCCGGGCTGTGGTGCCGGGCGCCTGTCGGGTAGGACTTCCGGTATCGGACCGACCGAGAGGACCCGACCATGGACACCTTCGACATCATCGTCATCGGGATGGGACCCGGCGGTGAGCACGTGGCAGGGACGCTCGCCGAGCGCGGCCTGCGAGTGCTCGGCGTCGACCACGGCCTCGTCGGCGGGGAGTGCCCCTACTGGGGGTGCATCCCGTCGAAGATGATGGTCCGCGCCGGCGAGGTGCTCGCCGAGTCTCGACGGGTCGACGGGCTGGCCGGCACCGTGGGCGACGTGCGGCCGGACTGGTCGGTCGTCTCTCACCGCATCAGGGCCGAGGCAACGGACGACTGGGACGACGGGGCCGCCGTCGAGCGCTTCACGAAGAAGGGTGGGACGTTCGTCCGTGGCACCGGGCGCATCGTCGGTGCCCGCCGCGTCGACATCGACGGGAAGCCGTATGCCGCTGAGCTGGGGATCGTCGTCAACGCGGGCTCGCGTGCGGCGATCCCGCCGATCGAAGGTCTCGACGCGGTGCCCTACTGGACGAACCGTGAGCTCATCGAGGCCAAGGAGCTGCCGTCCTCGCTCGTGGTCATCGGCGGAGGGACGATCGGCTGCGAGCTCGGTCAGGCGGTGGCTCGGTTCGGCGTGGGCGTGACGATCGTCGAGTCCTCGCCTCGGCTGTTGTCCGCCGAGGAGCCAGAGGCATCCGAAAGGCTGGCCACGGTGTTCGAGCGGGAGGGGATCGCGGTGCACGCCGGAGTCGCAGCATCACGCGTGTCCGGTGACGGCGACGGCGTGGACGTCGCCTTGGAGGACGGCACCACGGTCTCCGCCGAGCGGATCCTCGTCGCGACCGGGCGGGACACGGACCCGGGCGCGGTCGGGCTCGGCTCGGTCGGCGTTGCCGAGGATGCCAAGGTCGCTCCGATCGACGAGCGCTGCCGCGTCACCTCGAACGTGTGGGCCATCGGCGACCTCACCGGGAAGGGCGCGTTCACCCACGTGTCGATGTACCAGGCCGGGATCGTCGTGCGTGACGTGCTCGGTGAGGGCGGCCCGGCCGCGGACTACTCAGCGGTCCCACGCGTGACGTTCACGGACCCCGAGATCGGCGCCGTGGGCCTGACCGAGGAGCAGGCGCGCCGTGCTGGGCTCGACATCGCGCTCGGCGTGGAGCCGCTCGGCGAGACCACGCGGGGCTGGATCCACGGCGCCGGCGGTGACGGCTTCATCAAGCTCGTGGCCGACCCGGCACGCGGAGTCCTCGTCGGCGCGACTGCCATGGGTCCTTACGCAGGAGA
>DASUQN010000665.1:0-3867 GCA_036280515.1 Intrasporangium sp.
TGGTCCCGATCATCATCGTCGCTGGTGTCTGGCTCTGGTTCAGGGTCCGGTTCGTGCGCAGCGCGACGACCGCCCAACGCTTCATCGACTCGAACGACGACCTCGACCTCTTTGCCCTGCGGGCCCTGGCCAACCAGCCCCTGACGGCCCTGGCGAGGATCAGCGATGATCCCGCTGGTGCCTGGCGGCGTGGGGAACCGGGGGTCATTCGGGCCCTCGCCACGCTTGGGCTGCACGACGAGGGACTGCGCCCGCCGCCAGGCAATTGACCGACCGGCATCCTCGAGTGGCCCCGGTATCCACACACCCCACTCGCGTCCCGAACCTGTGCATTCGGGGGCCACTCGATGAGAAGGCTGGGTCAGTCGGTGCGGGTCACGTTGGGGTGCAGGTCCTCAGGCGGTGGGGTCCAGCTGTCCGCGGCGGCGGGGACCTGCTCACCGCTGCGGATGTCCTTGACCTCGTCGCCCGAATCCCCTGCCCCGGGGAACCAGACGAAGGGGATCCCGCGGCGCTCGGCGTAGCGAATCTGCTTGCCGAAGCGCGCCGCCGTCGGGGCCACTTCACACGGGATCCCCCGAGAGCGCAACGCCGTTGCGACGGCGACCGACTCCTCGCGCGACTCGTCGTCTGTCAGGGCCACCAGGACCGCGGCAGGGGTCGAGCGAGACGCCGTGACGAGGCCCTGTCCGATGAGCAGCCCCAGGATGCGGGACACGCCGATCGAGATTCCGACACCTGGATAGGTGTTGCGGCCGTCGGAGGCGAGGGCGTCATAACGCCCGCCGGAGCAGACCGAGCCCCAGTCCTCGTTGCCGATGATCTGGGTCTCGTAGACGGTGCCCGTGTAGTAGTCGAGACCACGAGCGATGCGCAGGTCCGCGACGACCTTGCCGGGCGCGTGGGTCATCGCGGTGCGGATGACCTTCGCAAGTGACTCGAGCCCCTCCTCGAGCAGCGGGTGCGTGACGCCGAGCTCACGCACACGCTCCACGAAGCTGAGATCCTCGGCGCTAATGGCGGCCAGGGCGAGGCACTGGTCGGCCTGCTCGCGGGTCGCGCCTGACTCGACGAGGAGGTCGGCGACCTTCTCCGCGCCCAGCTTGTCGAGCTTGTCGACGATGCGCAGGGTCGTCGTGACATCGGACAGTCCGATGCCCTGGTAGAAGCCGTTCGGGATCTTGCGGTTGTTCACCTGGATCACGAAGTCGCCGACCGGGAACCGGCTGAAGACGTCCGCGATGACGAGGGGCATCTCGGCCTCGAAGTGCGGCGACAGCTCACCCACGTCGACGACGTCGATATCGGCCTGGGTGAACTCTCGGTAGCGGCCCTCCTGGGGCCGCTCACCGCGCCACGCCTTCTGGATCTGGTACCGGCGGAACGGGAAGGCGAGCTTGCCGGAGTTCTCCAGCACGTAGCGGGCGAACGGCACGGTCAGGTCGAAGTGCAGACCCCATTTGGCCGCATCGCCATCGTCCCCGCCCAGGCGGGAGACACCGTAGATCTCCTTGTCGGTGTCGCCGCCCTTGCCAAGGAGCCGGTCGACCGGCTCGATGGCGCGGGTTTCGATCGAGGAGAACCCATGCAGCTCGAACGTCTCCCGGATGACGTCGAGGAACCGCTGCTCGACGATGCGCTCGGACGGGAGATACTCGGGGAAACCACTGATCGGGGTGACCTTGGCGGTGGTCGCCGTGGCGGACTGGGGGTTGCTCACGCCGGCAAGTCTGTCAGGTACGGGTTCGTGGCGCGCTCGTGGGCCATCGTCGTCGCGTGGTAGTGACCCGGCAGTACCAAGGTCGTGTCCGGAAGGGGCAGGACGACGTCGCGGAGGCTGCGCATCATGGCGCCGTGGTCCCCGCCGGGCAGGTCCGTGCGGCCGATGGACCCGGCGAACAGCACGTCTCCGCTGAGCACCGTCCGGTCGACCTCGACCTGGTCGCGGATCCCATCCGGCACGGCGTCGGTGCCGAACATGACCGATCCCTCGGTGTGACCCGGCGCATGGAGGACCTCGAAGTCCATGCCGGCCATCCTGAGCCGGGCGCGGTCCTTGATCTCGACGACGTTGCTCGGCTCCGCCCACCGGGCCCTCGAGCCGAACTGCTGCTCCAGCATGGCCACGAGACCAGGGTTGCTGTTGCCGAGCGGGTCAACGAGCCGGTACCGGTCGTCGGTGTGGATGTAGGCGGCGGTGTCCGCGCCACAGACCGCCGTCACGGACCACACGTGGTCGACGTGGCCGTGCGTGAGCAGCACCGCTGCCGGCCGGAGGTGGTGGGTCGTCAGCACCTCCCGAAGGGTCTCCTCGACCCCGATCCCGGGATCGACGATGACGCACTCCTCACCCTCGGACGGCGCGAGCACGTAGCAGTTCGTGTCAAACGCGAGGGCGGGGAACGAGACGGTCAGCACGCTGGGAGCCTAACGGCGCCCTGGGAGCCAGCCCAGCGGCATACGGCAATTGTGGCCTGCTGTGAAAAGGTGGAGTCGTCACGCACTCGTGACCCGATGAGCACGACGAGCCGGACCACGGTCCCTAAAATGACCGAACGCCCGGGGTGATTCCCGTACGTTCGTTCGAGGAGAGGTTTGTGACCAAAGAGCAGGAACGCGCCCGCGCGCGCCGCCGCTACGAGAAGCAGGCGAAGACCCAGAAGGCACCCGTCGGAGAGTCGACACGGGACAAGCAGGTCTTCGGCGTGATCCTCGCAGTCATCCTCATCCTCGCCGCCGTCATCGTTCTGCCCATCATCATCGGGGACCGGGACAGCGCCGAGCCCGCTGCCCAACCCACGGACTCGGCCACGACCCCCACTGGCGGCCAGACGGCCGGCCTCGCGGCCGGACAGAAGCTCGCGGCCGGATGCACCGAGCCACCCGCCCCCCAGGCGAAGCCCAAGTCGTTCACCGACGTCCCGGACAAGGCGGCCGCCGCCGGCACGACGTGGATCGCGACGGTGCAGACGACGTGTGGCGATCTCACCTTCGAGCTCGACGGGACGAAGGCTCCGCAGACCGTCGCCTCCTTCATGCACCTCGCCAAGGAGGGCTTCTGGGCCCCCAGCCCCTGCCACCGGGTGACGACCGAGGGCATCTTCGTCCTCCAGTGCGGTGACCCGACGGGCACCGGCTCCGGCGGCCCCGGCTACACGTTCGGCATCGAGAACGCTCCTGCGGACGGGATCTACCCAAAGGGCTCCCTGGCGATGGCCCGGACGCAGGACCCGAACAGCAACGGCGGCCAGTTCTTCATCACGTACAAGGAAACCCAGTTGCCGACCGAAGGAGGCGGCTACACGATCTTCGGGAAGGTGACCAAGGGTCTCGACATCGTTGAGAAGATCGCAGCGAACAAGGCGCTTGACCCGAGCCCCGCCGATGGGACGCCGGTCTCGCCCATCAGCATCCTCAACGTGAGCGTCACGGAGAAGAAGGCATGAGCGATACGAACGAGCCGCAGCCGACCCAGCCAGACGCCGTCGGAGCACCGGAGGCCACCGACGAGGCGGAGCCGGTCTCCACCCAGCCCACCGAGGACACCGCCACCGCCCCCGAGGCCACCACCCCGGAGGCCACCGACGAGGCCACCGACGAGGCCGAGCCGGTCTCCACCCAGCCGGCCGACGACCCGTCGGCGGCTCCGGTTCCGGCGCCGTCCGCGACGCCAGCCTCGATACCGAAGCCGAGTGCTGTCCCCACGCCGGCCGCGCTGGCGAAGTCCGCACCCCGCCCGACGGTGCCGGCCACGCCGGCGCCGATCCTGACCGACCACTCCGCCTCCGCGGCCTTCGGCCGGGTCGACGAGAACGGCACCGTGTTCGTCAGGACGAAGGAGGGAGAGAAGGAGGTCGGGTCGTATCC
>DASUQN010000666.1:0-2113 GCA_036280515.1 Intrasporangium sp.
CCGAGCGAGACGAGCAGACGTGGATCGTCCCAGTCGACGATCTTGGGACCCGCGATACCGGCCGACGGCGACTTCTGGACCGCATCGAGCAGACGTGCCAGCGTCGTCGGGGACGGCCTCGAGTTGCCGTGCAGCACCCAGATCCACTCGGGTGACCGCGCCGGTGCGGGTGACGCCCCATTCCGGTTGGTGTGCTGGCGGGCTGGGCCAGACGGGGTTCCAAGGTGCTCGACCCCGAGGTCGATCGCTCGGCCGACGGGGACCGGGTCGTCGAGCTGGAGGATCGTCACCTCGGGGATGGCGTGCCGCACGCCGGAGTGGGCCCTTGCCATGGCAACGGAGGTGTCCGTGCTCGCGACGTCGACGATGAGCAGCCGGTCCGGCGGCACGGTCTGGGCGGCAATGCCATCGAGGCACTCCGCCAACCAGCGCCGTCCGTTGCGCACGATGAGCAGGGCACTCAAGAAGGCGCGGGGGTCGGCCGCTCGTCCCATGGAGGGGAGGACGGACGAGGCGGCAACCCCTGCGCCGGCCGTGAGGCTCTCGCCGTGGCTCAGCTCGTCGGGCACAGCGGGCTCCTCCACCCGGGTACCGCTGCGGGTCCCGGGCTCGGTCCGCATGCTCAGACCGCGCGCTTCTTCAGCTTGCGGCGTTCGCGCTCCGAGAGCCCTCCCCAGATGCCGAAACGCTCGTCGTTGGCGAGGGCGTACTCAAGGCACTCGGCGCGGACTTCACAGCCCACGCAGACTTTCTTGGCCTCGCGGGTGGAACCGCCCTTCTCCGGGAAGAACGCCTCCGGATCGGTCTGGGCGCAGAGCGACCGCTCCTGCCAGGAGAGCTCGCCCTCCTGCCCGCCCACATCAGATATCACCAGTACCAGCTCGTGCATGACCCCTCCTCGACCCTGACTTCTTCTGTCAGCACTGCTCATCCCTGCGTGTCTTGCCGGCTGCCCCCCACAGGCCTTGGCCTGTGGGGGCCAACTGGCAAGTACAACAATGAAATTACAAGCGTGTCATGCACCCCGCGTCAAGCCGTATGGTGATATTTGCCCGCCGGGTGCGAGGTCTGGTAATGCTTGCGCCTCAGCGCCGTGACCGCTGACGTACCGGGGGCCCGCTCCTGAGAGGATCGGCGGCATGCGGATCACAGCCCTGGCCGGCGGAGTGGGCGGCGCCCGGTTCCTTCGTGGACTCGTGCACCACCTTCGGGCCGCGTATCCGGACGAGCAGCCTCAGGTCACCGTCATCGGCAACACCGGCGACGACATCACGCTCTTCGGGCTACGGGTGTGCCCTGACCTCGACACCATCCTGTACACGCTGGGGGGCGGCGTGCACGAGGGGCAGGGATGGGGACGCGCGGACGAGTCCCATCAGGTGGCCGCAGAGCTGGCCGAGCTCGGGGCTACGCCCCAGTGGTTCTCCTTGGGGGACAAGGACTTCGCGACGCACATCTACCGTTCACAGCTCTTGGCACGAGGTATGCCGCTGAGCTCGGTCACTGCCCACCTGGCGGACCGCTGGGGGGTGGCCGACCAGGGCGTGACGCTCCTTCCGATGACCGACACCCCCGTGGAGACTCATGTCGTGGTCACGGAGGGCGGCGACCAGGTGGCCATCCACTTCCAGGAGTGGTGGGTGCGTCATCAGGCGGCGCTCGAGGCCGAGCGTTTCGTCGTCGCGGGACTGGACTCGGCCACTGCGGCGCCCGGCGTCCTCGAGGCCATCCGTTCTGCCGACGTCGTCCTCCTGCCGCCGAGCAACCCGGTCGTGTCCATCGGGATCATCCTCGGGGTCCCCGGCGTGCGTGACGCCCTCCGCGGCACGCGCGCGCCCGTGGTGGGAGTGTCCCCGCTCGTCGGGGGACGACCCGTCCGGGGCCATGCTGACGTGTGCCTGCGGACCATCGGGGTGGACACCACGAGCGAGGCGGTCGCGGGCCTGTACCAGGACTTCCTCGACGGCTGGCTCGTCGACCCAGACGATCCCATGGCGCAGCCCGGGAGGACGTCCCGGTTGGCCGTGGTCGCGCGACCCCTGCTGATGAGCTCGGTCGCGGCCGCAGCCGACATCGCCGGCGCCGCCCTGGCGCTGGCGCAGCAGCTCGCGGC